>JBAXPT010000190.1:0-3563 GCA_037132095.1 Actinomycetes bacterium | reverse complement strand
CCAACACGGTGCGTCATTGCTGCTTCATTTCCATCTGAGATTCTGGATTTATTTCCGGCTTCATTTCTGGATTCATTTCTGTAGTAGGTCCTGATAACGAAAGACCGCCCACCGGAGTGGACGGTCAGGGGCGAACGCCAAAGGGCAGCGTTCGCTAGGGAATAATAATTACTCGACGAAGAGCAGTCGCAGGAACCCGAGCGCTCAGGAGGCGCAATTCTTCGATGCGAGCGCTAGAGAGGGATGCGAAAGCGGTTGCCATAAGGGAAACAATGTACCACTCCGGCAGCATGACCCCCTCCCTGAGTGGAATGATGTGGCCTGCCGGTTCCAAGGGGGGCCCGGCCATCTAGCGGTTAGAGGGGTATATCGAGATGAGCAATCAGACTCAGCAGCGGCCACATCGGGATTGGAGCCGCAGAGGTCTTGCGCTCGCAGGGGCCCTCGCCTTTCTCACAGCGGGCCTCGGCGCTTGCAGTGAATCAGGAGGAAACAATGCTGGAGGCTCAGGCGGGTTACCTGGAGGTGGCCAAGCCTGCACGAAGAGTTCCGTTGTTGCCTGTATAGGAGATGACACCACCCTAGGCAAAATCTCGCACACCCCGATTGTCGCTAAGGGAGAGCCCATCCTCATCGGCATGATTAACCAAGAGGCTGGAGCGGCGGGCGCATTCCCAGAACTAAGCGGAGCAGATCGCGCCGTAGTGGCGTTCATCAATAACGAGCTAGGTGGAGTAAATGGAAGACCGATACAACTTGAGGTCTGCGACACAAAGTTCTCACCTACCGGTTCGATTGCGTGTGCTCAGCAGATGGTTGAGAAAAAGGTTGTAGCGGTAACAGGCGGTATCGATGTTTTTGGAGATGGTATTAAAATTCTGAACGACAACGGTATTCCATTTGTTGGGGGAATTCCTGTTAGCACCGCGTCAGCATCAGTGCCAACCTCATTTCAATTCAGTGGCGGTATTTGGGGGGCCTTTCTAGCCTTCGCTGACTACTCAGCGAAAAACTTAAAGGCGAAAAACGTATCTATTCTCTATACAGATTTCGGACCAATCACAGACGGAGCGAATACTGCAAAAGATGCGCTTGAGAATCTAGGGGTGAAGGTCCAGATGATTCCGTTCCCCGTAATCACGACGGACTATCTCACGCCTATCACCGAGGCGGTTCAGAGCAACCCGGATGCGATCATCGTAGGGACAGCCGACACGGGTTGTGTTCCATCTTTTCGGGCGACGGAGGAACTTAAGACCAAGGCAGCGCTCTTCTTCACGGGGGCATGCGCCGCTCCAAAGATTCTTGAGAGCGCAGGAGAATCTGCGACCGAGGGTGCGTACTTCAATATTGAACAGATTCTCCCCAAGCCAGGCACAGTCGATCCTGATACAAGCTTGTATAACTTCGTACTCGCTAAATATCAGCCCAAACTAGACCCTGCCGGTGCGGGCACGGTTGCGTTTAGGTCTTCAATGAATCTCTATATGCAGATGAAATCTCTAGGTGCGAAAGCGACAAATCGAGCAGCAATCATTGATGCTTTCCGCAAGTCTGTAGATCACCCTTCATTCAACGGGCACTCTTACACTTGCGACGGCAAGGACTTCCCAGGACTCCCTGCTCTCTGCACCTCGGAGGAGGTCATTGTTCAGAATGTGAAGGGAACACTCGTGCCTCGTACCGGCTGGATTGATGTCGGCGCCTTGGTTGTCCGCTAGGTAGAGGGCCAGTTCAATCGGATCCTACGGGGGATATTTACTAGTTGGGCTTGGAGCTGGCGGAATGCTTGCCGCGCTCGCAATCGGATTGGTACTTACCTACCGCGCCTCCGGAGTCATCAACTTTGCACACTGCGCGGTTGGGGCGTATATCGCTTTCGCATTCTTTACCCTTCGACAAGACGGCGATTTAGTCTTACCTATTCTCGGGCTACCCGCGCGTATCCATCTCATTGGCAGGCCAACAGTTTTTACAGCGCTTTTGATCTCAATAGTTCTAGCGGCGATTGTTGGACTGATCATTTATACGTTTGTGTTCCGGCCTCTGCGTACTGCTCCCCCGCTTGCACGTATCGTCGCTTCACTTGGCCTACTTCTTTATACACAAGAGATGATCAGGCTGCGTTTTGGTGGTGGAGGCTCGGCCATCTTCTCAATTGGTGACCTTCTCCCACAAGGAGCAGTGCACATTCTTGATGTTGCGGTACCGATCAATCGCTTTGTCCTTGCAGGCGTTGCTGTAATCGCATCGCTAGTTCTAGGCGGAATCTACCGTTGGACGAAGTTTGGGTTAGCGACTCGAGCAGCTGCAGAGAATGAACGATCAGCAGTCCTAGCCGGCCTCTCACCAGATCGACTTGCCGCGGTGAACTGGATGATCGCTACGGTGCTCTCTGGTCTTGCCGTGATTCTCATCGCATCGGTAACCAAACAACTCGATGTCGTCTCAACATCTCTACTTGTAGTCCCGGCGCTCGCCGCAGCACTTCTAGGTGGCATGTCCTCGTTTACGATCGCCACAATCGCTGGCCTTAGCATCGGAATGCTCCAAGCAGCGTTACTGCACTTTTCTACTGTATCTAGCGCTATTCCAAATTGGTTACCGCGCGCAGGTATTCCCGAGACACTTCCATTTGTACTCATTCTCATTGCGATTACATTGCGAGGTAAGGCGCTACCTAGCAGAGGCGCTCTCGAAGAAAAATTCTCACCCTCTGCCCCGATTGCCCTTCACCCAATTCGTTGGACCCTCATAGGGACTGCAGTCGGGATCACTGCGATGGTGACACTCAATGGGGCATGGAGACTTGCCCTAATCGTCTCAATGATCTCAGCGGTGATCGCATTATCGAGTGTTGTGCTGACCGGTTGGGTTGGCCAAATTTCATTGGCCCAACTCGCTATCGCCGGGGTCTCCGCATTCATGGTGGCTCGACTCAGTGCCGATGCAAATATTCCATTTCCGTGGTCCCCCCTACTCGCAGTCGCCGCTGCGATCGGGGTGGGGGTTCTCTCAGGGTTTCCAGCAGTAAGAGTGCGCGGCACAACCCTTGCAGTGGCGACTCTTGGCGCGGCGACAGCGATTCAAGCTATTGCATTTAATAGTGAGGCGCTGACAGGTGGAATAGCCGGAACCTCTACTCCCCAGCCACACCTTTTTGGGTTCAATCTTGGGATAGCGGCGCTCGGAGACGAATATCCACGTGCAGCGTTTGGGATATTGGTCGTAGTCGCTCTGGCACTATCGACTCTCGCCGTTAGCAATTTGCGCCGAAGCCCTACGGGTCTGCGCTGGTTAGCGGTGCGCTCAAATGAACGCGCCGCAGCGGCATCAGGGATTGATGTAACCAACACAAAACTCCTTGCGTTTGCGGTTGCGTCTGCGCTGGCCGGTATCGGCGGAGCGTTGACTGCTTATGAACTTACTGCCCTATCGCCGGATGTATTTATCGTATTTCTTGCACTAGCCACTCTGGCTCTGACCTATCTCGGGGGCATTGCGCGCATTGCTGGTGCATTTATTGCAGGGGCGCTTGCATCTGGAGGAATCCTCACTCAACT
>JBAXPT010000189.1:0-3565 GCA_037132095.1 Actinomycetes bacterium | reverse complement strand
GTAACAGCCGATACTCTCGAGGCGCTCGCTAGGGAAGGGCGAGAATTATTCTTGATTCTCGGTGCAGACGCCGTTGTGAATATGCCTTCATGGCGCAGGCTTGATGAGACGCGCGAACTCGCCACTATTGTTGTCGTCGAGCGTGAGGGCGAGTCTGCCTTCCCCCCGGGGGATGGCTGGAGCGTCGAGCACGTAAGGATCGATCGCTTCGATGTCTCCTCGTCGCTGGTTCGTGAGCGTCTTAGGCAAGGTCTCCCGATAGATGGGCTAGTACCGGCCCCGACTGCCCACTACATACAGGAGCACGGCCTCTACACTCAACCCCAATGACGCAGCGGGTGCCAGAATCAGAGATAGAGCCAGCGAGCCCCCAAGATGCTCGCAGTGCCGGTAGGCGTCAGGCGGGGCGCGAGCGGCGAGCGAGAGAGCGCGAGCGTCGTCGGTTCTGGCTAATTGTTATGCCGTCTATAGCGATCGCTCTCGGGATAGCTGTGGCGATCGGTTTTGTATTACGCGGCTCTTCGGAGACAACAAATGATGCACGTTCAAAATCTCAGTTGCCGGCGCTTGCGACAGAGGCAGCGCTCATCGCACATGTTGGGCCTAGTAATGAGGCAGATTTAATTCTTCTGCTCGGTAGATCTGGCGACTCCGGATCCATCTTGATGCTTCCTTCGTCTACTCAAGTCGAGGTTCCGTCACTTGGAATCCAGACGCTCGCACAGGTCCCATCGGTTGGTGACGACTCTCTTCTGCAGACGACTGTACAGAATCTCACTGGAGTAAATGCTGGCGCTCCGTCAATAGTTGATGATGCAACACTTCTTGCTGCGATTACGCCGGCTGCACCGTTCGAGGTTGATCTACGTAGTGCTGTTCGTTTCGCTGCAGATAAGCGCGACGCATTCCCGGGCGGGCTCCAGAGGCTCAAAGCCGAGGAGATTGCTCGCTTGTTAACAGAGGCTCAGGTTGGTAGCGAAGTCGATCGCTTAGTAACTGTGCAGGCTGTCTTAGAGGGATGGATGGAGCGCTTGAAGAAGCCCGGTGTGGCGCGTGCGACAATCGCCGCCGTGCCGATCGCTGCTCCGATCGCGAGCGTTGCAGGTTTGAAGCCTGCGTCCTATGACACGTTGCCTGTTGACTCCATCGGTACAAGCGGAGACGAGAGATTGAGTGTTCGGAGCTCTGCGCTTCCAGGTGTTGTCAAGAGGCTCTTTCCAGATGCTCGCCTTGGAATTGATGGCAGACGCCCGCGAATTGAGATTCTCAACGGAGTAGGTACCGTAGGACTGGCTCAGGCTGTTGCCCGTTTGGTGGTGCCAATTGGGGGAGATGTTCGCCTTACGGGGAATGTTCCGGACTTCGGTGTAACTGAGACGCAGGTCATCTACTACCGTGAAGCAGATCGTCGCGCTGCTGAGAAGTTTCTTGAGGCAGTGGGTGTTGGTTCGCTACGACGGGCCGATCGTGCGATCGGTATTACTGACGTGACCATCATCGTCGGCCCAGACTTCAATCCGAAAGGCTCCACCAAGTGACAACGACACCCAATGACGCAACGCGCGAGAGTCATGTGCGCGCAATAGTTGCGGCTGTTGCTGCCTCGGAGAAGAAGGGCACCGACATACTTGTGCTTGATGTTGGATCCATCATCGGCATCACAGAGGCGTTTGTAATTGCTAGCGCCTCTAACCCTCGTTTGGTGCGCGCAATCGTTGATGAGATCGAGGAGAAGATTCGACTCCATGACGGTACATCCCCGCTCCGCACCGAAGGCCTAGACGATCTCGGTTGGGTACTTATGGATTACGGCGACTTCGTTGCACACATCTTCCTCGACGAGGTGCGCGACTTCTATGCACTAGAGCGACTCTGGTCTGACGCTTCACAACTATGGAGCGAGCCTGTAGTCGCTCCAGCAGTACCCGTCGCTTAAGGGAACTATTGCGCGATCTTCCTGGGAACTGAGTTGCAGAGAGTTGTAACTGCTCCGAGCGAGTAACTACTCAATCAACCCAGGGGCGCATTTGAACGCCTAGAGCCCCTAAGGCATCTTTTAACTCGCGCACTGTTGCATTGCGCTCAACGCGCGGTGAGTAGAGCATGGAAGAGATAATTGCGGCCTGCGCTGCGCCTGCGGTGAGTCCATCTGCAATGTGCTGCGCTGTTCCGGCGCCTCCAGATGCGATGACTGGCACGTTTACCGCGTCGGCAACAGCACGTGTGATCTCGATCTCGTAACCCTCGCCGGTGCCGTCGCGATCAATGCTGTTAACCACGATCTCGCCTGCGCCTAGGTCCTCAGCTCTGCGCACCCAGTCGAGGGCATCAAGGCCTGTAGCAAGGCGAGCGCCATCGATAAATACCTCGTAGCCGCTTGGAATCCCATCACGGATACCAACGTGCTTCACCTGCGTTGAGAGCACGATGCACTGGCGACCAAACTCGGTGGCACCATTGCGAATGATCTCTGGGTCACGCACCGCCATTGAGTCGATACTGATCTTCTCGGCCCCGGCTTTAAGCACCTCGAACATGTCCTCAATATTGCGGATCCCGCCGCCAACCGTGAAGGGCACAAATATGTGCTCAGCGACTCTGCGCACAGTCTCAAGGTCAATCTTGCGTTTCTCGCTACTCGCCGTGATGTCGTAGAAGACAATCTCGTCGATCTGGTCTTGATAAAGGCTCTGTGCGAGATCCTCTGCGGCTGCAACATCGATGTTGTCCTGAAAACGTACGGCCTTGGTGACGCGTCCGTTGATGACATCGAAGCAAGCGATCAAGCGTTTAGTGAGCATCAGGCGCCGTTCCAACTCGCAAAGTTTGTGAGGATTCTCAACCCAACCTCGCCGCTCTTCTCTGCGTGGAACTGCGTTGCAGCAATATTTTTATGCGCAACTACAGAGCAGAACTCACCTGCGTAATCGGTTACACCAAGAACATCGTCTGCATCTGTGGGCACGGCGTGGAATGAGTTCACAAAGTAGAGGTAGGGGTCTGTTGGTAGGCCTTTAGTTAGAGCGTGATCGCGCACGAAGCGCACAGAGTTCCAACCGATCTGTGGAACGCGAACAGATCCTGAGAAACGCTGCACCTTGCCAGGTAGCCAGCCAAGACAATCCGTGTCGCCCTCTTCAGAGTGCTCAAAGAGGAGCTGAAGGCCTACGCATATTCCTAAGAATGGAGTCCCTTGATTGAGAACCCGTTCGGTCAGTATCTCAACAAGGCCAGACTCGGTGAGTGAGGCAACTGTTGCCCCTGCTGCCCCTACGCCCGGCAGGATTATGCGGTCAACTTCTCGAACCGCCTCGGCATTTGAGACAAGGCGAGCATCAATGCCAAGGCGCGCGAGTGCATACATCACACTCGGTGCATTCCCGGCTCGATAATCCACTACGCCAATCACAGTTTCGTGAGTCTAGAGAGAGGGGTTCCCTGAGGACGCAGAGATTCTCTCCTGTAGGTACGAAGCCGATCTGAATAATCTAGGAATTGCCTATATTTTTTGAAGAAATCCCTTGTAATTGTCACACCCCTAGTTTATAATCGAACATATGTTCGA
>JBAXPT010000188.1:0-3601 GCA_037132095.1 Actinomycetes bacterium | reverse complement strand
GCCATTGCAATAGCTCTAATCGCAGGCCCTGCTAATCGCTCACCGATAACCTCACCGGTGAGAATCGCAATAATGCTCACGCCCCGGCGCGCCAGACTCCACCGAGGGAGGTAATCCCTGAGGTCCGAAGAGCGCCCGCTACCACCTCAAAAGTGTGCAGATTCCCAACCTCGTGAATCGGAGTCTTCTGGGTGGAGTCATAGATGGTCCCCGTGACGTGATAGCGCCCTTTAGCAACGAGCAACCGCGGCACCACGAGGTCTACATATCCAAGCCCGAGCGAAACCTTGGTTAAGAGACCCTGATCCTTAGAGTTCGTCCCGGTGACAAGGGTGCCTTCGCTGCTCGTAAGCGACATTCCAAAAACAGGGCTTTCCACAGATTCTTTGACATCGTAATGAAAGCGGAAAGTGACAGATTCACCCAACTCCACAACGTCTGATGCCGCTCCATTTACTGAGATCAACTCAACCCCTTGCAACTTAATCTCTCCAGTTGAGCGACGAGCGATACCGAGAGTCGCTGGGTCTATGGAGAGGATCTCCGATAAGTAGTGATCAATCGTCTCTGAAGCGGGACCGACCTTAACTAGGTGACCATGCTCTATAAGCGCAGCCTCATCGCAGAGATCCCCCACCGACGAGAGCGAATGGGAGACGACGACGATCGTTCGCCCTTCGCTACGAAACTGATTTATTTTATCGGTGCACTTATTCTGGAACTCCTGATCACCTACTGCCAGGACCTCATCAATAAGCAGGACGGCAGGGTCAACATTGATTGCCACAGCGAATCCAAGGCGAACGTACATGCCCGATGAGTAATTCTTGACCGGCGCATCGATGAACTGCTCAATGCCCGAAAAATCAACAATTTCATCAAAGAGCGCATCAATCTCGCGCCTTGAGAGGCCAAGGATTGCTCCGTTTAGGTAGACGTTCTCGCGCCCAGATAATTCAGGGTGAAAGCCCGCACCTAGTTCAAGTAGGGCTGAGACTTTGCCTCGCGTGGTGATACTCCCACCGTCGGGGCGGAGGATACGGGCCATGCATTTAAGCATCGTCGATTTACCCGATCCATTCTCACCGATGAGCCCAAACGTCGTTCCTTCTTTAATCTCAAACGAAACGTCATCAAGCGCCATGAAGTCTTCATAGCGAGCCCGCCTACCGCGAAGCAGCGATGCCTTCAAGGATTGGTTGCGCTCGTGGTAGAGGCGATAACGCTTAGATACATGGTCAACAATTACGGCAGCGGTCATCTATACCTCCTCGGCTAGGCGATGGTCGAGGCGATTAAATACGAACTGCCCTACTAGTACGAGCCCGATAGACCAAACCGCTATATATGCGAGGCTACCTATCGACGGGAACGTCAGGTCATAAAGCAGCGCCCGATATGCACTAACCAACTGCACTAACGGATTCATCTCATAGATGCTTCGAAGCGGGATTGATCGCCCCGCAACCTGCCAATTAACTGGCACATAGCTAATCGGATACACAACAGGGGTGGAGTAGAAAAGCATCGGCATTAATAGATTCACAAAGTGGCGGACATCGCGGAAATAAACATTTGCACCGCTAAGTAAGAGCCCAATACCAAGTACTAGCAGCGTCTGCAATATGACTAGCAGCACAACAATCGGGAGCCAAGGAAGAACCATGTTGCCTGCGATCAGGAGGACTGTGATGACAACGCCGAGCTCGATCAAGAAGGTAACTAGCAGGCCTCCAATGGTTGAGGCGACTAAGAGCTCCCTTGGGAAGTAAACCTTGCGGATTAGTCCAGCATTGACGACAAGACTCTCAATTGATTGTGTAACTCCGTTGGAGAAAAAGTTCCATGGGATTAGAGCACATAGCAAGAAAAGGACAAAGTTTCCCTGGCCGCTTGGATCGCCGATGGGCGCCTTAACTTTTAGAAATACGCCAAAGACAACCCAATAAATAAGCACCGAGGAGAGTGGGTTGAGGAGTGACCAAGTCCACCCAAGGGCTGAGCGCTTATAACGACTCCTCAGTTCCCTCAGGACCAAGTTTGAGAGCAGCTCACGCCGTTCGTAATATTCGCGCAGCTGGTTCATCGGTTTGTCAGGTTAGCGACCGCAGCGAGCAGAGTGGTGCGTCTCATGAGCCGAGTAATGCCCGAGCGAGGACATCCGTGCCGAAGCCCGTAAGGATGGCGAGATATAGGAGCCCGGTAGCGGCCATAACCGCCGAATACGACCTCTCACGAAGAGCTAGCCATGTAACGCCAATTAGCACACCGGTTGATGCTGCAGAGAGTGCCCACATCCACGCGAGTATTCCGCCATACCCGTCATCGACCGATCCCGAGAGAACGGAGACCATCCCAATGGGCCAGAGCAGCCCGATTACTTCTAGCACCCAAATAGGGGCGCTTATTTTGACTAGCTCCTCAATAGGCGCGCGCGGTAATCCAGGCTGAGTGAGATACCAATGCCCGAGAAGCATCGCATCAGTTAGCGCACCTAGGAATGCTGCCCCGATAACGAGTCGATAAGCGCTCTGTATCGCTGGCCCGCCGAGCGTCACCGACTCAGCAACCAATGCAATTAATCCAAATGCAGGTGCGATCAAATCCAATAACGGATTGAACTCTCGCGCCTCCTTTAGTCCGGTTGCTTCTGGGCCCTCAGCACCGGATGCTCGGGCAACCTTCCGGCTCTCTCCAAGCATTGCGTCTACCCGCTCAGCTTTAGCAACCTTGCGCTCTTTTGCAACGCTAACTCCAGCTGCCCGATGAGCGACGCTCGACGCGAGCGCATAGAGCCCAGAAAGCATCGCGAGAGCCGATGCGGAGAGGGCGATTGTGCGCGCTGTACCGGAGCCACCGCTAGCGATACTGGCCCAGATTGCTCCACCCAGCATTGCTGCACCGAGACTACGTAGTAACCATCCGTACCCAAGGCTCACGAGACGCCCTCGCGTGGTTACCCATAAAAGCGAGAGGATTCCGATTCCCCACTCCATAAGGACACTCGCCAAATCAAGTTTCACCTAGTTAGACCCGTCTCCAACAATGCTGGAGATGCTGCAGCCTCGGCTGAACTGCGCGCGTGATACGACGAACGCACAAGTGGCCCAGACTCAACATGATTTATCCCTGCTGCTTCGCCGATACGCGCAACCTCTGCAAACTCTTCGGGGCTCCACCAGCGCACAACTGGTAGGTGCTGCGCCGAAGGACGAAGATACTGCCCAACCGTAACAATCTTGACGCCGACGGCAGCGAGATCATTGAGGGCACCGCTTACTTCCTCGAGCGTCTCACCGAGACCGAGCATTATCCCCGACTTCGTGACGTGCCCTGCAGCGTTAGCGCGGGCGAGAAGCGCTAATGAGCGTGCATAACCCGCGGATGGCCTAACAGCGCGCTGAAGTCGCGCAACGGTCTCAATGTTGTGGTTAACAACATCGGGGTTCTCATTCAAAATCAAATCTAAAGAATCCAAATCACCCCGCAGATCGCTTATGAGTACCTCAGTACACGTCTCTGGCGAGGCCAAGCGAATTGCATTGACAGTTGCTGCAACATGTGCAGCGCCGCCGTCATCGAGATCGTCTCGTGCAACCAT
>JBAXPT010000187.1:0-3631 GCA_037132095.1 Actinomycetes bacterium | reverse complement strand
AATCCGCAACTTGATCGCCAGTTCGCAGACCCGCATGGTTACTTAGTTCCGAAGTTCGACTCGGGCGACTCCGGAGGGTTGGTGCTGATCTCGGATCTTGCGACAGTTGAGCAAGCATTAGAGACGATCATCCACCAAGGGGAAGGCGTCTCAGAGGATCGCTATGCGGATCCCAGCCATGCAGAGCTAACGCACCACGCAAAGTTTGCCGAACTCCCGCACGATGAAGTAATTCGAAGCGGAGTGATACCTGCAGTTGTTAACCCGAGTGTCGCGTCGCTACCCGCGAATGTCGCGCCGGTTGCAGCGTTCTCCGACGCACTCACTACATACCTCTACTTAGTGATGGACCGTCTAATAAGCCCAGCGAGCGAGGACAGTCACCACCATCAGGTCGGACTCCTATACGGAACAATGGTTGCATTGCTCGCTCCGGTCGCGCGTTATCTCATGACGCTGCCAGTGAATGAGACTGAGGTTGCAGGCCCGCCCTTTGGATACTTCGAGTTTTCATCCGCAACATCACCAGAGGCCCAGCTACGTTCAATGGCTGCGGACCTTGCAAGCGATCACCCCGAGCTGCAGGTCCCCTTCGATCTACTGCATCGCCTCCCAGAAGGAAACGCATAAGGCGCTGGGGAGTTTTCGCTACCCTCTGCTGATGTCTCGCCGACCTTCGCTGTTAGAAATCCGAAGTTCTAAGCGACATCTGTGTGGTGCGCTCGGTCGTCAACCCCGGATCACTCTTGACTCCGGATTCGGGGGGGGTTACGCTCGCAGCACACATGAGTGCTCTGGCAGAGGGTGGGTAGTCCGCATGCGCAAGACTCCGGTTCGTTTTCGATATACCCTGGTAATCGGGTTGCTGGTCCTGACCGCCGCGCTGGCAGGCGGAGCGAGCTACGCAGTTACGCAATCCAGCCCCGGCGTCCCTGCGACTTTCTATGCTTGCGTCAGCTCAGCTGGGTTGGTGCGATCCTCAACGATTCACCTCGGCGCAGCGCCCGCGACGTGCCCGAGCAGCTTGGATACGAAGCAGTCGTGGAACGCCGAGGGCCGCGCTGGCACTGATGGCGCACCTGGAGCACAAGGAGCTGTCGGCCAGGCAAGCGTCGTATCCTTGGATCCTCCGAGGCGTTGCCCGGAGCCTCCCCCCACCACCACCGTACCTCCCTCCGATCCTGCGTTGGGCGTTTCGACAGGCTCAGTCCTATACATCGCTTCAATTCCTGGCGAATCGACAGTTGCATCACATGCTGATGAAATAGACCTCCAGTCATGGTCGTTCGGTGCGTTGTCGGTGGCGTATACGACAGCGGGTTGCGGCGGGTCCGGCAGTGGGCATGGGACTGATCTCAAAATCGTCAAGTTCTCAGACATTGCGTCTCCGGGTTTGTTCTCGGCTGCGATGACTGGCAACGACCTCGGGACGATCATATTGACCAGCGCGAGGGGGGCGAAGACGCTCACCGCCACCTTAGAGCATGCGCAAGTGTCCTCTGACATCTCAAGCTCGGACGGGGTTCACCTTATTGAAACAGTGTGGTTCAGCTCTACGGGGTCGACACTTACCTCCAACTAACCCTTTGACCTACCGCAACCACCGGAGATCGCGGCCGGGCACTATGACAAACAGCGACCGCGGTCGGTAGGGTCGTAGTTAGTTCCCTCGCGGCCCGCAACTTCGTCCCTGACCGAGGGCTGACAAAAGCAAAATTGGTGAAATGCTCAGTGGGCAGCAGTCCTAATCTTGCAATGCTCATTACCTTTAAATCCACAATTGCTTGTGTGATTTAACGGAAGGAAACGCCGCTATTTGCTACCCAATGCGGCGATAAGCCTCTCAATGTTTCGATTGAGGGTTTCAAGTTGCTTGTCTATGTCGAGCATCGTATCCGCGCTTACCATTCCCATGACTATGGTTGCGTACTCTTCCCAATTCCCGCCCATGATGCTGACGCGTGCCATCTTTCCCTTTTCAAACGGCTTCGCATATTTGCTATTTGTGTTCTTTAATGCCTCGATAACTGCTTGCTTCTCATCGCGCGATGCAATTGCCATTCCTGCCCCTTTAAGTTGAAATTTTGACAGAACCAAACATAAACCGTTACTGCCCACGTGTCAATCGTGTTCTGTGCCATGAAGAAAATACGTTGATCAGCCCGGCAGGTTAGGGGCTCCTTCTCTAGATTCTCTTTACTCGCGCGCCAACCTTTTTCGATACTCAAGGCTGCTCACTAAATAGGCACGCCTATAGGCATCGAGCGGAGGACACCTTCTAAATACAGACTCGACTAGACCGTTATACACTCATCGCAGCATCAGGCATATTGTCATCTTGCTTATTCCCTTTTTTATCCTGTTCTGACGCACGTGCTCAGCCCACTTGTCAGCCTTTGCCTTGTATTTCATTGCGGTCGGCCCGCCACCGCCGAGATTGACTGTCATTGCGCGTAAATTCATCGAGTGCTCCTTCTGTTCGAAACTTCTGCCCTAGAGCGATCAAAATTACTAGGCGGGTGGCGCATTTACCTACGAGACGAGTGAGCGCTTTACAAGTTTGCTAACGGTTGCCCTTCACGTCCCGAGTCTTTACTTCTGCTTCGACCACTTCTTCGCCTTAGGACTCCACACCCAATCGCCCAAGTTGTCAACCGTGAATTCGATCGAGCCAACTCTGTGTTGTTCGCACGGAGTCCAAATTCGGTTAACCGCATCAGCAATGGCGGCGCTCGGAATATATTTCTGCGCCTTTATCTCAATCTCCCATCCATCCTGCTCGCATTCCTCATGTGGGCAACACTCCAAGCCACCAAGGCATTCATCATCTAAAACCAAGTCAACGAGATTAGAAAAACATGCACCCGGGTTAGCGCCATACGCAAGGTCGAAATTAACTATCCCATCTTCGTCGGCAGAAAGTGTCGACAAAGAAACTCCGTCAGAGAACCGCATTGAAGAGGTATACGCACCCCCGGCCATACTTGCGGACATGTAGAAACTCATGCTGTTCTCTGCAGCTTTTGTAGAAAGTGATTTTGGTGCAATACCAAACTCGTCGTAAGAGCCGGGACCGTCCGGGTACCATTCCACAGTTGTCGGCATCCATCCCCAGGGTTTACTGTCAATAGTATTTCCGGTAGAGATAGATTTACCCTCCTCGAAATCCCACAGGTCTGGGTAATTCTTTGTAGCAACTTCAAGTAACGAGTCAGGGTCCCCGGGTGTTAGGCCTCTTAGGAACTTGTCCCGGTCACTGCCCTCCAAATTCAGACTCAAAGCAGTCTTGGGCATTAAAGCAGCTAGCACCACATCATTGAGCGACATCTTCAGTAACTGCTTCACCGTCTTCGCAGAGACCGATTTACCGTTACTAGAAGTAGCGGTAAATTTCCCTGATGCGCCTGCAATCGTGATTTCTTCGGTCATTGAAACTGCCCTCCTTATGCGAAAACATGACCATAGCGCCTGCAGAATCATTCAGGAAATGCGCCGAATTGGTCTGCGGTGAAGCCTTCGCTCAACTGGTCCCTGCTGAACGAAGCGACATCTGTGTTGCGCTCGGAGGGAATCGAACCCCCAACCCTTTGAGAATCCGTAATCAGAAACGAAGGTCGGCTCTATGTGTGTT
>JBAXPT010000186.1:0-3731 GCA_037132095.1 Actinomycetes bacterium | reverse complement strand
AGGGTGGTCGTACAGTGGGTGCTGGTCGCGTGGTCAGCATCATCAAGTAAGTCTTTAACTAAAAGAAAACGAGAGGCACACCATGGCTGACGCCAAGGGGCAAAAAATCCGAATCCGGCTCAAGGCCTATGACCACGAGATCATCGATCAATCGACGAAGAAGATCGTCGAGACCGTTGTTCGTACTGGCGCCAAGATCCGTGGACCAGTGCCTCTCCCCACGGAGAAGCACCGCTATACCGTTATTCGCTCACCACACGTCAACAAGGACTCTCGCGAGCACTTTGAGATGCGTATCCACAAGCGTTTAATCGACATTATTGACCCCGCCGCAAAGACGATTGAGTCGCTTCAGCGCCTCGATCTCCCTGCAGGTGTCGATATCGAGATCAAGCTTCAGGGCGTCTAACTAAGCCTGAGAAGCACTTATAAGAAGACATCGAGGAGATTTTTCTCGATATGGGGCCTCCATTCGACACCTAGTACTGGTCTCGGCTAGGGTCTCCCGACTCAGCCCTAGTGCGTTAAACACTCTGGCTAAACCGACGTCTCCGGTAGCCCCAAGATTCTTTGGGGAACCCGCAGAGCACAACCGAACTGATCGCTCCGCCGGGCACCCGCCCTGCGGAGCGTTCGCATGAGAAGAGTAGGCGAGGAAGCCAAATGGCATCCAAGGGGATTTTAGGGCGAAAGCTCGGCATGACCCAAGTCTGGGACTCCGAGAACCGGGTAGTACCGGTAACGGTGATCCAGGCTGGTCCTTGTCGCGTCGTCCAACTCAAGACACCAGAGCGCGATGGATACTCGGCTGTGCAGATCGCCTTCGGCGATGCAAAGCCCCGTCGACTATCTAAGCCCGAGCTTGGTCACCTGAAGGCAGCAAATGCCGAGGCCACGAATCACCTCGCAGAGATGCGTGTTGATGACCTCAGCGCATACGCGGTCGGCCAGGTAATCACAGCCGAACTATTTGAGGCCGGCGAGCTTATTGACGTCACTGGCATCTCGAAGGGTAAGGGTTTCGCTGGAGTTATGAAGCGACACAACTTCAAGGGTCAAGGCGCTAGCCACGGTAACCACAAGGCTCACCGTGCTCCCGGCTCAATCGGTGCATGCGCCACACCATCTCGCGTCTTCAAGGGTATGAAGATGGCTGGACAGATGGGGCACTCCAAGACAACGACTCTTAACCTCATGGTTGTAGAGGGCGACGCCGAGCGGGGAATCATCCTTGTTCGCGGCGCAGTCCCTGGCCCCAAGGGCGGGCTTGTATTCCTGCGTAACGCAGTCAAAGCAGGTGCCCGATGAGTACCGTTGACGTTCGCAACATCGAGGGCAAGGTAGTAGGCACTGCTGAGTTGCCTGATGACATCTTTGGTATTGAGCCAAATGCATCGGTAATGCACCAGGTTGTTACTGCACAGTTGGCGCATAAACGCTCCGGTACCTCTAGCACCAAGACCCGTGCTCAGGTCCGAGGCGGAGGCGCTAAGCCATGGGCCCAGAAGGGCACCGGGCGTGCGCGCCAGGGTTCCTCACGTGCGCCTCACTGGCGCGGTGGTGGAGTTGCTCATGGACCGAAGCCTCGTGACTATACGCAGCGCACACCTAAGAAGATGGTGCGACTTGCGGTTCTCTCAGCTCTATCGGATCGTGCTCAAGAGGGCAAGGTTCAAGTAATTGATGCATGGGGCTTTACTCCACCATCAACGAAGCGTGCAATTGGCGCACTCGAGGCTCTTGGGCTCCGGGCAAATGGTGAGCGCCAAGTGCGTCTCGCTATCTGCCTAGACCGCTCGGAGCGCGAGACCTGGCTCTCCTTCCGAAACTTAGGTGACCGAGTTCGTGTAATTCTCCCCGAGGAGATCAACACCTACGACGTACTCCTCTGCGACACGATTGTCTTCAGCGAGTCAACTCTTGCTACTACTGTCGAGCGTCTTAGTGCAGCAACTCCAGCAACGCCTCGCACAAAGTTGAGCGTCACCGCCTCAGATAGTGCTGACGCAGATACAGATGAGGACGCATCATGAGCGCCGACCATCGCGATGTAATTATTCGGCCAGTTGTATCGGAGAAGTCGTACGCGGCTCTCGACGCAAACGTCTACACGTTTGAGGTTGCACCTGGTGCCAACAAGATTGAGATCCGTCAGGCCGTTGAGGCCATCTTCGGGGTCAAGGTAATAAACGTCAACACGGTCAACCGCGCTGGCAAGCGCAAGCGCAACCGCAAGACCGGCACATGGGGCCAGCGGTCAAAGACAAAGCGCGCACTGGTATCGCTTGCCGAGGGCGACCGGATTGAGATCTTCGGGAGCTAATTATGGCCATTCGTAAACGTAAACCCACAAGCCCAGGGCGCAGGTTCCAGACCGTCTCGGATTTCGCCGAGATCACCAAGGATCGCCCCGAGAAGTCGCTACTTGCGCCTAAGCCGCGTACCGGTGGACGTAACTCCTATGGCCGTACCACATCGCGTCACCGCGGTGGAGGCCACAAGCGCCAGTACCGCATTATCGACTTCAAGCGCGAGAAAGACAGCATCCCCGCAAAGGTTGCAGCGATTGAGTACGACCCAAACCGCAACGCACGTATTGCCCTGCTGCACTACCGCGATGGCGAGAAGCGTTACATCATTGCGCCAGCTGGTATCCAAGTTGGAGACATGCTCCAGAGTGGTCAAGGCGCAGATATTCGCCCCGGAAACGCCCTTCCTCTGCGCTACATCCCAGTCGGTACGGTTGTGCACAATGTTGAGATGAAGCCTGGAGCAGGGGCGAAGTTGGGTCGCGGCGCTGGCGCTTCAATTCAACTCGTCGCTAAAGAAGGCCTATACGCAACTATTCGTCTCCCATCAACCGAGATGCGTCGTGTTCCTATTGACTGCCGTGCAACGGTTGGTTCTGTCGGTAACGCCGAGGCATCACTTATCTCAATTGGTAAGGCCGGTCGTAACCGCTGGAAGGGCAAGCGCCCGCAGACCCGCGGTGTGGCTATGAACCCTGTTGACCACCCACTTGGTGGTGGAGAAGGTAAGTCTTCTGGTGGGCGTCACCCTGTTTCACCATGGGGTAAGCCTGAAGGACGAACACGCAAGCGAGGCAAGGCCTCCGACAAGATGATCATTCGCCGCCGCCGCACACGCGGTTCACGGAGGTAGTTAAAACATGCCACGCAGTCTAAAAAAAGGCCCATTTGTTGATGAGCACCTTCTCTTGAAGGTCGAGCGTCAAAACGCGGCCGGCGAGCACAAGGTGATCAAGACCTGGTCCCGCCGTTCGACGATTACCCCCGACATGGTCGGCCACACGATCGCGGTTCACGATGGGCGTAAGCACGTCCCCGTGTTCCTCTCCGAGCCGATGGTTGGTCACAAGCTCGGTGAGTTCGCTCCAACCCGAACCTTCCGGTACCACGCCGGCCAGGAGAAGGTCGTGCGTCGATGAGGTCTGACGTTCAAGGCACACAGGCAACCCTGAGCCACTGCGGCATTGCTCCTAACAAGGTGCGTGCAGTTCTTGGGCTCATCCGCGGACTCGGTATTGACGAGGCTCGCGATGTGCTTCAGTTCTGTGAGCGCGGTGCTGCAGAAGAGATTGGCAAGTTGCTGAACTCAGCAATCGCCAATGCCGAGCACAACGATCATCTCGACCCTGAGGAGCTATTTGTTAGCGCCTGCTGGGCCGATGAAGGACCTACTGCGAAGCGTTGGAGGCCACGTGCTCGTGG
>JBAXPT010000185.1:0-3763 GCA_037132095.1 Actinomycetes bacterium | reverse complement strand
GCTAACCCAACCAACGATGCAACTACTTCGTTCATCTTCTCGGGTAACAACTCGGCACTCACCGTCGATCTAAGTGGCGGATAATGATGAGTCACCACGACGCGATCTGCCCAGGAGTATTTCTCGAGTGCAAAGAAGCCATAGAGATTGAGCTGTGCATTCATCTGCAGATCTTCTGGAGTACTCGCATGGCTCGTGACCTTGTGGTCGACAATCTCAACCGTGCGTTCATCGAGTCGCAGTACTAAATCCGCGAAGCCCCCAAACTCGAGCCCTGCGTTCATTGAAGACTTGAAGTACTGCTCGACCCCAAGAATCTCAGCGACTCCAATTGGGTCCTTCTCAATAGCGTCGGCAACAACCTGCTCAGCGCGTGAAATCCACTCTGGGTCATCGGGCATATCTTCCGATACCCACGCGGCGCTTAGAGCGTCAAGAGCTACGGATTTTGTCTGGGCTAACGGCATCCCGCGCAGCACCTTCTTATATGCGGCCTCAAGCGCTGCATGCACGACGCTTCCATATCTCCACGCGGTCGGCACAAGACGGTCCTGGGGAAGGCGCATTACGTATCCGTACTCGTAGCGTCGCGGGCATCGCTCATACTCGTTGCATGAGGAGACCGAGTGTCGGCGCTTCTTCCCACTCGATGCCCCAAGAATTGGATCACCTGAACTAGCAGATTTATTTCCAGATTTGCTTGACTTCGCAGGCACGAGTGCCACCCTTCACTTCATCAAACCCAACGAGAGCATCCCCGCAGGCATTCACAATCACGACAGAGCCACGACATATTCACGACAGACGCCGTGCCAACTATTTAAGTAGAGATAAGTATGAAGTGGGGGTGGGACACCTATGCAATTTATCCTGACAATTGACCCAGTTTGCGAGTGTTTAGAGGCTTGTCAACACCTTGCCGAGCATCTCAACATTCTCAGGCTTGTGCCCCTGCGCCGGCATGCTGACAGTAAAGCCATCTGTCCCCAATGCCTTCCACTCCGCAAACTGCGCCCCGATTGTCGATATATCCCCAACGGCTAGGTAGCGGTCCACCATCGTCTGGAAATCCTGTGTCAGCGACTGGTAATCCATACCACGATCGAGGAGAAACGCGTCGCGATCCTTCTCAGCCTCAGCGGTTGTCTCTCCAATACATACGGCGCGGTTCCAAGACATGACGATCTCGCCACGGTCCCTCCCAAGACGCTCGCAATGGGCATCGAGGGCATCGAGCTTACGGCCAACCTCGGCAGGCTCACAGTTAAGGTTTCCGAGGTCTGCATACTGAGCAACCATCCGCAGCGTCTTCTTCTCTCCGCCGCCACCAATCATTACTGGTATGCGTGAGAGTGGCGCAGGCTCATTTATTGCCTCGACGACGTTGTAGTACTCGCCAGAGAATGTTGGGCGTTCACCGCGAAGCATCGGGAGGATGATCTGAAGCGACTCCTCCAACTTCTCAAAGCGATGCGTGAAGGTTCCAAAGTCGATACCAAAAGAGTTGTGCTCCAACTCAAACCAGCCAGCGCCGATACCTAGTTGTGCTCGCCCTCCAGATACGTGGTCAAGAGTGGTCAGGCACTTTGCAAGGATCGCAGGGTTTCTATAGGTGTTCCCTGTTACTAATGCACCGAGTCGCACCTTTGAGGTGTGCTGTGCAAGTGCGCCTAGCAGCGTGTAGCACTCAAGCATCGAGTTATCAGGCGCTCCTAAACCGGGGAGTTGGTAGAAGTGATCCATTACCAACACCGTGTCGAAGCCAGAAGCCTCTGCTGCCTTTGCGGACTCGACCGTGACGCGAAACGCATCGGAGCGCTCAAGGCCGGGGTAGTCGAAGTTTGGTATTTGATAACCAAGACGTGTCATGGGTGCCTCATTTGGTTAGATATATGCGAATGGTCTATTGGAGATTCTTTATTCGTGCGGACAATTTAAACAAAAAGTATTGCGAGTGCTCACGCCTCAGGGCTGAGCACCGATGCTGTTACTTCGTCGAAGCGACGCTCCCCGACCAGCGCCAAACCATTCTCTAGTTCAGCGACGAGAATCCTAAGTACAGCGCTTACGCCAGGTGCGCCTGCAGCAGCGAGTCCGTAGAGAATCGGCCTCCCAACCAGCACAGCATCCGCCCCAAGAGCACGGGCCTTTATTGCATCGGTTCCACGACGGATTCCGCCATCAACGAGCACAGAGACTCGACCGTGGACGGCATCAACAACTCCGGCCAACGCGGCTGCACCAGATGGCACTGAATCGAGTTGGCGGCCACCATGGTTTGAGACGACAACTCCAGCAGCACCGTGCTCCGCTGCAGCAAGCGCATCGCGCGGATGAAGCACTCCCTTCACAATCACTGGCAGGTCTGACCAGCGCACAATCTGCTCAATATCAGACCAAGAGAGAGTCGCGTCGAAGAGGTTCGGGAGGTCAAACATCGTGATTGGCTCTGAAGTTCCCGCAGCGGCAATAGACGGAACTACTAGATCGCCGCCAAGAGTGAATCCGGTCCGCATCTCACGCTCTCTGCGCCCTGCTGGTGGCAAGTCGACAGTAATCACAATCGCCTCGAACCCGCTCGCAACTGCTTCCTCAACTATTGCTCGGGTCAATGCTCGATCGCGCAGTACATATAACTGAAACCAGCGCCGCGCATCTGGAACCGCTGCCGCCAATTCACCGGGTCCGGTATGTGCAAGCGTTGAGAGCGTGTAGATCGCACCCGCGTCTAGTGCTCCACGTGCGGTTGCAATCTCTGCGTCAGGATCCGCAAGCCCATGGAACGCGGTAGGAGCGACGATGAAAGGATGCGGCATACGTCGACCCAGAAACTCGCAGCTCGTATCTACCGAGTCAATCCCACGCAAGACGCGCGGCCAGAGATTCATGCGCTGCCACGAATTTACATTCTCTACAAGAGTCAGTTCATCTGCGCCGCCGCCCTCGTAATACGCAAGTGTTGATTCGGGGAGCACCTGCGAGAACACGGAGCGAAAATCAGCGAGGGTGAGCGGCAGCCCAGCAGCATCGGTAGCGACGTTCTCAAGAGCGGCACCACGCCGTCCCCATGGGCCTGCATCTAGATCAACCATAAAGTTCCTTTATTCTCCACGCCCGATCCGGCGCAGGTTCCACGAGCGTTGAAGTCTCAACCAACCTAGACCGGTCCCGACCCTAAGCGTAAGCCGGCCGGTCGCCCTTTGGCTTCCTTGAGTCTCCACCATAACTGCGTGTAGACCTTCGCAATCGGTTCTATGGTTTCGTGCAGGACAAATCTAAACATTCCAACCAGGGGGCAGAAAATGGAACCAAGCAGTAGCTCAGAATCGTCCACAAGTAATGCGACCTCCGATAACCCTCGGACTCCAGAGAATGGTGACTTGACCCATTTCCTCACTTGTCCGGCATGCAGAATGATCGATGCAGCAGATGGCCTGGTAGACGGCAAGGTTTTTAATCTTGAGCACTGGACATCACCGAGCGAGACTCAGCGCCTCAAATATTTAAGGACGAAACAAGATCTCGTAGCAGACAGGGTGACCTCCTTCGCAGGTTCACTCAAGTTTGTCTACATACATGCGGTTTGGTTCGGCGCATGGATCCTATTAAACGTAGGTCTTGTAGATCTTGGGATAAAAAAGTTCGACAAGTATCCATTTGGGCTTCTAACGATGATCGTGAGCCTCGAGGCAATCTTTCTTGCAACATTCGTGATGGTCAGCCAAAACCGTCAGGCCAAACGCTCTGATCTGCGAGCCCAGAT
>JBAXPT010000184.1:0-3790 GCA_037132095.1 Actinomycetes bacterium | reverse complement strand
AAGTCGCCGCCTCTGCTCGCCGCATTAGAGACGGCGAGCAGATTGACGGCGACCTCACATTGGAGCCGGGTGATGCTGTGGTAATTCGACTCAGTCGTCGTCACCGTTAGCGTGAGAGTCCTCCGAGTTATCGGTTCCGTCCCCATCGGAGTCGTCGTCTGACTCGTTCTCCACTCCGTCGCCGTCCTCGTCTGCGTCGACTGAATCGTCTACGCCATCGCCATCAATGTCGTGCTCAGATGGAGAGTCATCTGAGTACGAGTCGCCATCGATGTTCTCCTCATCGACCGAGTTGTCGTCAGCGCCATCGCCGTCGATGTCCCCTTCGCCAGCCGCGTCGTCCGCAAGTCCGTCGCCGTCGATGTCGGTTTCGAGAGCCGAGTTATCGCGAA
Organism: Actinomycetes bacterium; assembly: GCA_037132095.1. Taxonomy (GTDB): domain Bacteria; phylum Actinomycetota; class Acidimicrobiia; order IMCC26256; family IMCC26256; genus IMCC26256. The sequence goes on along the minus strand of JBAXPT010000184.1, from coordinate 3,398 downwards.
GTCCGTCGCCGTCCTCGTCGATCTCCTGGGGAGAGTCGTCCGCCTTCTCGTCGCCGTCGATGTCGGTTTCGTCACCAGAGTTGTCTGCGACTCCATCACCGTCTATGTCGGTCTCTGCATCTGAGTTGTCTGCGACTCCATCACCGTCGATGTCGGTCTCACGGGTTGATGCATCTGCCAGGCTGTCACCGTCGATGTCCTTCTCGATCGCAGAGTTGTCGAGCTTTCCGTCACCGTCGATGTCTGTCTCGTCTGCGGAGTTGTCTGCGACTCCGTCGCCGTCGATGTCGGTCTCGGCATCCGAGTTGTCTGCGATTCCGTCGCCGTCAATGTCGAGTTCGTGGCCCGATCCATTTGAAAACTGGTCGCCATCTACGTTCAGGTCACTGCCGTTTAGAATCCCGTCGCCGTCTACGTCGTCATCGCTTCCGTTTGCAATTCCGTCACCGTCTACATCTGGGTCACTGCCGTTCGGAATCCCATCGCCATCAATATCTGCGCTGTAGACCGCTCCAGCTGGAGTGGCAGTGGCGAGAAGGTTGGCCGCTACGGCTCCACCTCCAGCGAGACCAAGCGCTAAAGCTGCTGTTGCAGCCCCAGCTCGTTCTCTAAGAGTGCGGGCTGCAATGCGTCGAGCAGTTGATGGCAACAATGTGATCTCCTAGGGGTGATTGCTCCAAACCAATATTTGGTTATAGAGACTTTGAATGATGTATGAAACGTACTCACCCGTCTTCTTAGTGTCTAGTGGGTAATTGGCAAAGTTTTGGTAAAGATGCAAGGTGCATAAGTTAGGCAATGTGGCTACGCTCAGAGTTATGAGCGCAGAGAAAGTAAGTGTCACCCGTGTAATTCCGGCAACACCTGAGGTCTTATTTGCGGTAGTTGCGGATCCCGCACGCCATGCTGATATTGACGGATCTGGGACACTGAAGGGGAGCAGTGGTGAGCCCGGTACGCGACTCTCCCTAGGCGCCAAGTTTGGGATGTCGATGCGCCATGGATTGCCATACAAGATGGTCAATGAGGTCGTGGAGTTCGAGGACAACCGCCTCATCGCATGGAAGCCACGACTTGATGGCCCTGCTTTTATCGGGAGGTTGACTGGCTCTGTTATCTGGCGATATTCGTTCGAACCTGTAGAGGGCGGCACCAGGGTTACCGAGACCTGGGACCCCACGGAGAGCAAGATGAGTTGGGTAATGGGGCTGCTTGGGGAGCAGAAATCAGCCCAGGCCAACATGGAGAAGACTCTTGAGCGTCTAGAGCAAAATATCCCCAACCCAGGCTCGAAATAACCCCAACTTCGGGTAGTTGTTGTCGCTATAGCGAGACTAAGCGCCCGAAGTTCAGAGGCTTTTCGGGCCTCGGGTAGCCTGACCCCCTTAGGGGGATTCGTGCGACAGGTATACGCATGCAGGCTTGACATGGCTTTTGTCTCAAAGGCGCGCACGGATGTCGATTTTTTGAACGCGAAAGCGGCTGCACGCCAGGCTGTTGAGCAATCTGCAAGCCATGCAGACTGGGCCGATGATGATCGCACCGAGTGGGAGCCTGCGCCTTACCACCGTGTAACTGCAAGGCGTTTGGCAGACGACCAGAGCGAGGATGCACTCGTGACGCTTATCTGGGAACGCCCGCACGCTGAACCAGATTTAGTGACTCGTACCGAGGTGCTCGTGGGGCGCGAAGGTACTCAAGGGTGGGTTGTGGTGCGTGAAGCGATTGGCTCCGTTGACCCAACCCTTACCCCGCCCGTTCTTACCCCAACTGTTCCTCCAAATGTTGTGCAGAGTCTTATTGATCAGATTGCTTTTGAGGATGCAAACCGTCGACTTACATCTAAAGCGGCAGTTGTCGGTGCTGATGGTGTCGCTGAGATTGACTACTTCGTTGGGAGCGGTAGGCGGCTCCCTGTCGTAGTGCTCTCAGATGATGGCACGGGGAGAGTTACCAAGATTGCTAATGGTATTGCAGGTCGTCTTGTTGGCCTTGCGCACGTATTCGTTCTTGATGGGCCGGGCGCTACCGTCGCGTTCAATGAGGGGATTGGTGCAAACCACATTGTCCCTGCCGGTGGAGCGCGCCTCTTTTGGCCGCGCTTTAATGCCTCGCAATCAAAAGGCAATCGGCATTGGGGTGCCCCTGAGGTGATGAATAACGCTGGCAGGGCAGAGCCAGCGTTTGTTACAGAAGTAGTGCGAACCATCTTCGACGCCGGTGCGCTGCGTATCCCGGACCCGCCACTTGTAGAGCGCCTTGAGGCTGCGCGTATTCGTCAGCGCATTGCAGAGCGTCGTGCTGAGTTAGCGGAGAGAGAGTTAGCGGCACAGGCTCCACAACCTGTTAACGCTCAACAAGCAGTGGTCACTGAAGTGCCGCGTATCGTTCTGCCGATTCCGCAGTCGGAGACGTTGGAGCAAAAACTACCGAGCATCAAGATCGAAGCTGCTCCCGAGGTTGTAACTCCGGTTGTCGATCAATCAGTGGAGCCCTCCGGCCGACTCGATGCCTCCGAGATTGAGGCATGGGAGAACGACCTGCGCGAACTCGAGTCTGTACGTGAGCGACTGGCGCGCGTTGAGGTAGATCGCGAGCGTCTTCGCAGAGACTTTGACCACATGCGCGATCAATGGGTTGCGCGCGCTGAGAAGGGCGAGGTATTCGCTGGCCCGCCGAAGGCGATGTCGCTAGTTGAGACAGTGAGGAAGGCCGAGCTTGGGCTACCAAATTTGGTATTCCTAAAATCTGCAATTACATCAGCGCAGAATTGGCAGTTCGATAGAACCGATGATGTTTGGAATGCCTTCATGAGTCTTGATTTCTTGGCAGGGCGATGGATAGAGCGGATCATGAATACTCCGTTCGCCCAAGCAGCAGAGGAGATAGGGCTCGACTGGGCATCGGATGTAAGCGAAGTGGCGACGAATAAATACGCGGTGGATTACATGCGTAAATTCGAGGGGCGAGACATCTTTCTTGGTCCCCATGTGAGAATGAGCGGCGGGCGACGACTCCTACGTATTTACTGTGTGCTCGACGAGTCGCCTGGTCCGGTTGGTGGCCTGCCTACGAGGCGTTTCATCATCGGGCATGTCGGAAAGCACCTACGGGACAGGACAAACAACGACTAGTGGGGATCGGAGTCTGGGACTTTGTCGCTGACTCCTCCCAATGGATCCGAGATTGGCGCTGCTTTTGACAGGGGAAACGGCCAAGTTCGGTGGGATTCCGAGGATTTTCAACTCCCGGGTAGAGTGAAGCGTTCTCGGAGGGATGACAGAGTGGCCGAATGTGCTCGCCTGCTAAGCGAGTAGGGGGTTTATACCTCCTCGAGGGTTCAAATCCCTCTCCCTCCGCCAGTAAAGCGGCCCCCGAGAGGGGGTCGTTTTTGGTTA
>JBAXPT010000183.1:0-3792 GCA_037132095.1 Actinomycetes bacterium | reverse complement strand
GTAAAGACGCGTGGGCCAGCAACAAATCCGCCCACTACGCCGACCGCCTTGGAGAGAGTCCCGACGCGAATGATTTCATCGCCTCTCTCGGTGCTTATGTGAGCCCCGAGAACAGCGTGGGCCTCATCGAGAACTAGGAGTGCAGAGTGCTCGCGACAAATGGCGCGTAGGTCGTCCACATCTGCGATATCTCCATCCATCGAGAAGACCGTGTCCGATACAACAATCGCTCGTCGCTCTCCGCGCGTCGCGAGAGACTTCCCGAGTTGCGTCAAATCTTTATGGGGGAAGATCGAGACATCAGCGGGCGAGAGTCTGGTGCCATCAATTATCGATGCGTGGTTGAGTTCATCCGAGCAGATGAGGGTGTCTTTGGTAGCGAGTGCACCAAAGACACCTAGGTTCGCTGCGAAACCAGTCGGGAAGAGCACTGCGCTCTCGGCGTTGCGCCATAGTGCTAATGCTCCCTCTAACTCTTCGTGTACCGGTCTACTCCCGACAATTAGCCGCGCAGACCCGGAGCCTGCACCCCAGCGATCTAGAGCAGCATGCGCGGCATTGATGACATCGGGGTGTTGGGTGAGCCCCAGGTAATCATTAGAGGCGAAGGAGATTACCGATGCGCCTGACTCTGTGAGCGTTCCGTGCGGGCCCGAGGCATCGAAGGATCGCGGCGCGCGCCATCTCCCTGACTCATGGATAGCGGATGTCTCTCTCTGAGCCCACTCTGACCACTCGCTTGAAGTCACGTGCGTGTTCCTTCAGTAATTGCGGCATCGAGGACATTCACAATGCGCTCTACTTCATCAGCGGTAGTTGTAAGCATGGGCATCAGCACAATCACATCCCCGAGGGGTCTAAGTAATACTCCTTGAGCGACGGCGGAAGCACATACCTTTCGACCCCAGCGCATCCCCTCGCGCGGTGGAGCGAGTTCGACTCCGCACATCAGGCCTTGTAATCGAATTGCCTTCACCTCAGGGCGTGCTGCAATCTTCGCATCAAGCAAAGCACCTAATTGCTGTGATCGCTCATTGACATTGGCGAGTACATCCCACTCATAGATGAGTTCAAGATGTTTGAGTGCAACAGCAGCGGCGAGTGCGTTTCCACTGTAGGAATGCCCGTGGTAGAAGGTGCGCGGGCCTAGGTCGTCGCCAAGGAATGCAGAGTAGACGCGCTCATTCGCAACTGTTGCTGCCATCGCCAGGTACCCGCCGGTGATTCCCTTGCCGATTACTAGGAGATCCGGAGTGAGCCCGCACTGCTCAGATGCGAAAAGAGTGCCGGTGCGCCCAAAACCGGTTGCGACTTCATCACAGATGAGGAGCACATCGTTGTCGCGGCAGGCAATACCTAACTTTACGAACTCCTCGGCTGGAAGCATCTCCATGCCAGCGGCACCCTGCACGAGTGGCTCAATAACAACTGCAGCCAGACTCGCGCAATTCTCTACGATCATCTCAATGGCAACGTCAATGGCATTAGGAGTGTCGAAGCCTGGTGCGCGCATTACTGGGAACCGGAGCGGGTCAAAAATGTCGGTTCCAAAACCACCGGCGCCGATACTCAAACTGCCGATCGTGTCTCCGTGGTAAGCGCCTCCAAATGCTAGGTAGGAGTTGCGCCCGGTTACTCCAATATTTGTCCAGTATTGAAAAGCAATTTTTAGGGCCTGCTCAATTGCGGCGGCGCCATCCGATGCGAAGAGAAAATGCGGAGCCTCCACAGGTACGCGAAGCGCTAATGCCTCAGCAAACTCAATAACTACTCTGTTGCCGTTCCCGAGAAGAGTGCTGTGGGCGACGCGGCCAAGCTGGTCGCGTGCAGCGGCATCAAGCTCCGGGACACGATGCCCAAGGGTTGTTACCCATAGCGAAGAGATGGCATCGAGGTAACGATTCCCATCTACGTCGATGACCTCTCTGCCCTCTGCCCTCTCGACAATTACGGGAGAGTTATCCGGGTACGCGGCCATCTGGGTAAAGCCATGCCACACAACCGAAGCGTCGCGTGCAATCCAATCCCCCTGATCCGTCATTCCTACGATGCTACGAGGTAACCCCGCTAGTAGTTAGCCCCCAGAGACAGTTGAGCAGAACTCAGCAAACTGTTCTAGGTACCGATCGATGTCCGCCTCGGTGTGCTGCACAGAGATAGTCCACTGCTCTTCATCCCCTGGGGTCATGAATAGCCCTCGATTCACAGCCCACGGGTAAGAGGCTTCGTAGAGGCTCGTATCGGTCTCGAGGAAATCTCGGTAATTCGTTAGAGGCTCTGGCCTGTAGGAGACGCAGCCCTTGGCTCCAAGGTCCACAGCGTGACCGGGGATTCCGTTCTCTTGGAGCGCCTGTGCGCATCCGCTAGCAAGGCGCGATCCCAGTGTCTCGAGGTATGTGTAGGCCTCTCGCGTCATCACCTTGGAGAGTGTCGCTATTCCTGCTGCGGCTACTAATGGGTTTCCGTTGAAGGTTCCCTGCTGAGCGGCGCCTCGAGTGATAGAGTCCATAACATCTGCACGCCCTCCGAAGGCTGCCCCTGGCGTACCGCCGCATATGGCCTTGGCCCAGCATGCAAGGTCGGGGACAACTCCATAACGCTCGACCGCTCCGCCGTAAGCAACAGTAGCTCCACTCTTAACTTCGTCGAAGATTAAAAGAGCGCCGTGCTTATGAAGGAGGTCTTTGAGAGCCTGCAGATATCCGGGCGCAGGTTGGCAGATTCCAATATTCATCATCACCGGCTCAAGGATCAGGCAAGCAATGCGGTCTCCCTGGTCTTCGAGGAGCTTCGAGAGAACAGTTAGGTCGTTGAACGGTACGACATGTGTGTGCTCAGCGATTGAGTGCGGAATACCGAGCGACATTGGTGTGGAGTGGGGAGCGTCGCGCCCGCCCATCATGTCGGCGTTCGGTACGACCGAGAACATCACGGGGTCATGGTGGCCGTGATAGGAGCCTTCGATCTTGACTATGTGATCGCGCCCGGTCGCCGCGCGCGCAATACGAATGGCGCCCATAGTTGCCTCAGTGCCTGAATTCGCAAAGCGCAGAGACTCGCACGAGAAGCGCTCACAGAGAAGCTCGGCGAACTCAACAGTGGCTTTCGTTGGGGCAGCGAAGTGGGTTCCATTACGCGCAGCGTGCTCAATCGCCTCTGCGACTACTGGGTGGGCATGCCCGACGATCATCGCGCCGAAGCCGTTGTGGAAGTCGAGGTACTCCCGTCCGTCAACGTCCCACACATGGCTTCCCTTGCCGCGCTCCAAGTAGATCGGGTACGGCTCGCCTGCTTGGAAAGAAGACCCGACGCCCTGCGGCAGCGATTTAAGTGCTCGCTCGTAGAGAGCTTTTGATTTCGGTGTTGCAGCAACAAGTTTCGCGAACTCATCGGATGCAAGTGTGGATGCGTTGATGCGGCTGCCGTTATCCACGGCTATCAGCTCCTGTGTTGGTATATGTGTTTCTGGGTGTGTTTGTTCTCGTATTTACTCTCTATTTAGTGCTTAATCATTACGTGCTTTAACTCGGTGTAGTGCTCTATTGCATAGATCGACATGTCATTCCCATAGCCCGACTGCTTGAAGCCTCCATGAGGCATCTCAGAAACAATCGGTATGTGGTCGTTGACCCATACGCAGCCAAATTGAAGAGCGGCGCTCATTCTCATCGCGCGCCCAACGTCGCTGGTCCAGACACTCGCCGAGAGCCCGTAATCAATATCGTTGGCCCACGCGAGGGCATTGGCCTCGTCGGTAAAACGCTGCACCGACACAACGGGTCCAAAGACTTC
>JBAXPT010000182.1:0-3798 GCA_037132095.1 Actinomycetes bacterium | reverse complement strand
GCTAGCCAAGACGCGAGTAGGTCCGGGTCTTGAATCTCGCCATCTGTCGCGAGAGTTCGGCTTGTGGCTTCAGCCATTCCGACCATTGCGTGGGCTAATACTCTGCGCTGAGCCTCTGGTACATCAATCTCGATGAGGGCAGAGATGAGTATCGAGATTCGATCTATGGCGCGATCTGCCACTGCAGAGAACTCCGGGTCATTACGAACCGATGCGCCAAATAGGAGTCGAAAGGACGCTGGATTCGCAGCTGCAAAACGAAAGTACTCTGCGAATCCCCTCTCAACTCTCTCGCGCCCAGTAGTCACCTCGGCGGTTGCAACCAACAATCTCGCCGAGAGTTGAGCATCAACATCATCAAGCAACTCAAGGTAGAGCGCTCGTTTAGACGAGAAGTGTTGGTAGAGGACAGGCTTCGTTACTCCTGCAGCCTCAGCGATCTCCTCCATCGAGGATGCATGGAAACCGTTCTCGGCAAATACATCGCATGCAATCTCAAGGAGTTGCTGCTTGCGAACATCGGCGCTTAAACGTTTCAGCGGCTTGCCTTGAGTTTCATCTCGTAGCGGTTTGTGACCCCGAAGTTCTCGGACCAGAGAGCCTCGACCCTTGAGACTTCTTCGCTAGTGAGAGGAAACTCTGTAGCCGCTGCGTATTCGTCAATCTCCTCGACAGTTACGCATGTCGGCAGCACATTAGTGATGTGTGGGTTGCTCAGAATTGCAGCGATAGCAGCCTGGCCACGCGTGCGACCGGTGTCTTCCCAGAGGAAAGCAAGAGTGTCAGCCTTATCGAAGTTGTCCAGCATATTGTCGCGATTTCGGTGGGAGCGATGGTCGCTAGGTGGGAAGACCGTGTCGCGTGTAACGCGCCCGCTGAGTGCATCAGATGCATGAGGTACGCGAGAGATCATCCCGGCTTTGGAGCCGTGAGCAATTGACTCCTCGACGAACGTGCGACCTGGCTCCTGCTCAATGACGTTATAAACAGTCTGCAGTGAGCAGATTGGTCGTCGGCGAATGGCCTCAAGACCCTCCTCGACCCAGCCAATTGCTGGCCCGAGTGCAACGCCAATCTCGCCGATCTTTCCGTCAGTACGCAGATCCTCGAGCGCAGCCCAGAGATCGTCGTCAAGGATTGGCTCAATGCGAGCGTTGTGGAGTTGGTAAAGATCTATGTAGTCGATTCCAAGTCGCGTAAGAGACGATTCGCACTGTTCTCGGATCGACTCTGGGCGCCAATCGTGTGGGCGCTCAGACTGCCCCTTGGTCTTGCGATTCGCTGAGATGTCGTACCCACATTTTGTGGTGAGCACAATCTCATCACGATGCTCAGATAAAAAGTCGGCCATGAGCGACTCGCCTAAGCCATCGTCTCCATAGACCGGTGATGTGTCGAAGAAGGTGATACCTGCGTTAAGAGCGGCATCGAGCATGCCGCGTTTGTCCTCAACGACTCCCCACCAATCACTAGCGAGAGTCCAGGTCCCGAAGCCAACCTCCGAGACCTGAAGCTCACTAGTTCCAAACTTTCGGTATCGCATTCTTAGTAAACGATTACCGAACGAGCGATGTGGCCGCCGTGCATCTCATCCATTGCAGCGTTTACCTCTTCAAGCTTGATCTCTCGTGAGACGAGTTCATCGAGTTTAAGGGAGCCATTCTTGTACTGGCTGATGAGCATTGGCACGTCGCGGTGGACGTTTGCTCCTCCGTACCAGCAGCCCTTGAGAGTCTTCTCAGCGATGACGAAGTCCATACCGGGGTTGAACTCCATTGTCTGGTCGAGGCGAGGAACACCAACGATCACAGTCTCGCCACCCTTACGGGTCATGTCGAAGCTCTGACGGATTGTTGCGGGGAGTCCGATTACCTCAAAGGCAACATCGGCGCCACGCCCATCGGTGAGGGCCATGACCTGCTCAATGGCATCGCCGTTGGAGGCATTAATCGTGTGTGTTGCACCAACGCTGGCGGCTGTCTCAAGCTTGCCGTCAACCATGTCAACGGCGATGATCTTGCCAGCACCCTTGTGCTTTGCGCCCTGAATCGTGTTGAGGCCTACGCCACCAGCGCCGACAACAACAACGTTGTCGCCCTCGCGGATGTTTGCAGTGTTTACTGCAGCGCCGAATCCAGTGAGAACTCCGCAGCCGATCAATGCAGCGATCTGGAAGGGAACATCATCTGGGATCTTTACGCAAGAGATTGCTGGGACAACAGTCTCTTCAGAGAAGGTTCCCGCTGCTGACATCTGCGCAACCGCTGTTCCGTCTTTCATGGAGAAGCGAGATGTGTAGTCGAGCATGGTGCCGAACATCGAGGCAGTTGCGCCCGTCTCACAAAGCTCGCCCTGATCGCGTGAGCAGGTGTAGCAGGTTCCGCACTGCGGTACCCATGAGATAACGACGTGGTCGCCGACCTTGACGTTTGTAACGCCTGCGCCGATTGCAACAACTGTTCCTGCGCCCTCGTGGCCGAGGACTGCGGGTGGGGGGATGGGGAGTGTTCCGTTAATCACAGAGAGGTCGGAGTGGCAGACGCCAGATGCTCCGAGTGCAATTCGAACCTCGCCCACCTGTGGGTCCATGAGGTTGAGTTCCATAATCTCAAGTGGCTGATGGAGGGTGGCGTATACGGCTGCCTTGGTCACGGTGTCTCCCCTTGTGGTGTTTTGTGGTGTTCGTAATGTTGATTTGATTTTGAAGTTTTAGTTGTTGCTTAGTAGTTCAGTCAGGTTTTTAGACCCGGTTCGTAGAGCAGCGCAACCTTAGACCTCGGCGCGGTCTTCTCGCTCAGCGGCGCGTATCCCATACCAAATAATTATTGGGATCGGCAGCACGATCACGCCTACCAGTAGTGAGGCCACGCAGAGGGTCACCCAGAAACCCTCGAACCCAGTTACGAGGGCTACCCCAAATGAGACCATTGCCAGAAGCAGCGCGTAATACCCAAAACGCTTGGCCGCTTTTACCCATTTGGCGATTCTCCAGCGGCGCATACGTACCCGCTCGCGCTCGGTGAGTGGCTCGGCGAGTGGCCCGGGAATTGGTTCGGGGATTGGCTCGGTGAGTGGCTCGGGTTCGGGCTCTTGGCCCTCTGGCATCGCCTTACTCATGTTCATGTCGGTATCCTGCCCCCTCGTGACCCAATTTGAGGAGCCGGCCGGAATGGGCCCTGTATTTGCGCCCGATGTGACCCACGTAATGGCGGTGGTCAACCTCTCGCCCGAGTCTCGCGTTCGCCAGGCTGTCGTGGACTCACCCGCTGGTGCGTTGGAGCGGTCGCGCTGGGCTCGAGACCTAGGCGCCTCGATCATCGATCTCGGTGCGCAGTCCAGTCACTTTGAGAACCGCGAACTGACACCCGCGGAAGAATTAGAGCGTCTGCTCCCAGCGCTTGACCTATTAGTCGCCGACGGCTTCATTGTCTCCGTTGATAGTTGGAAACCAGAGGTTGCTCGTATAGCGCTAGAGCATGGTGCACAGATAGTGAACGACACCGGAGGCATGCAGAGGCCAGAGATGCGCTCCGTCGTTGCACAGAACAATGTGTGGTGCGTCGTCATGCATATCGAGGGGGCTAGTCCGCTTGAGGTTTCGTCACGCGAATTAGATGGAGACAGGCCGGCCGCTGTCGCTGCAGGTCTCGCGTCACTTGTCGCAGAGTTGTCAGATCTCGGAATCAATCGAGTGATCGTCGACCCAGGTTTGAGCATTAACTACAGCAGCGATTATGCACGCTATGGAGAGCTCCAATTAGAGACGATTCGTCGCCTCGATGAACTCCGCGTAGCGGG
>JBAXPT010000181.1:0-3837 GCA_037132095.1 Actinomycetes bacterium | reverse complement strand
GTAGGTGGGCGCTCGGTGACGCTTGCGGAGGTCGGCGATGTGCTCGCCAGCGTTGACCTCTTATTAACCGCTACGGACTCGACTGAGGTTCACGTAGAGCGCCAAGATATCGAGGCCGTAATGGATGTTCGGGCTGGTCGACCCCTAGTGGTTGTTGATGTGGCAGTTCCTCGCGATGTCGACCCTGGCGTTGGACTTATCGCCGGGGTGGCCCTCTTTGATATGGACAGTCTCAAGGCATTTACTGACGCGTCCCTCCACGAGCGCCGACGTGAAGTTCCAAAAGTCCAAAGCATCCTCATGGAGGAGCTTGAGCGCTTCCAGCTTGACCGCACAATGCGCACTGTTGTCCCCTTGATTACAGCGTTACGCGAGCGCGGCGAGGAAGTGCGTAACAACGAGTTGGCGCGATCGTCGTCTCGCCTCGCTGGCTTATCCGATGAGGAGCGAGCAAGCGTTGATGCACTCACAAAATCAATCGTTAGCAAACTTCTGCACGAACCAACGCAGCGCCTTAAAGACTCAGCCGGAAGCGCGCGCGGCGAACTCTTGGCCGATGCAGTCGCTGCGCTCTTTGATATTGAAGAGCCGGGCGACGAGCCTAAGTCCTGAGATGACGGGGGCCAAAGGTATAGCGGGGCGAAGAGCGTGACCGCTGGATCGGATCGCGTTCTCCGCATAGCGACGCGAGGATCTGCTCTTGCCCTATGGCAGGCGGAGCGCGTCGCCGAGATGCTTGGCTCACGTAGCGAATTAGTAATTATTGAGACGCGCGGCGACCAAGACACGACGAGCCCAATTCACGCCATCGGTGGTACTGGGGTATTTGTAAAAGAGGTTCAAGAGGCTGTGCTCCGCGGCGAGGCCGACCTTGCAGTCCACTCGGCTAAGGATCTACCGGCCATCACCATGGAGGGTTTGATTCTTGCGGCGGTCCCAGAGCGTGCAGACGCTAGGGATGCTCTTGTTGGCTCGCGACTCGACAAGCTCCCCCAAGGAGCGCGCATAGGTACTGGGTCAGTTCGACGACGTTCCCAATTAGCAGCGATTCGCCCTGACCTAGAGTTCGGAGAGCTGCGGGGCAATATCGGTACTCGCCTTGGTAAAGCGGCTGATTTCGATGCAATTGTTGTGGCCGCTGCAGCGCTTGATCGACTCGGCCTAGGCGATCGCATCGCTGAACGCTTGGAGCCATCGGTGATGCTGCCCCAAGTGGCGCAGGGTGCGCTTGGAGTCGAGTGTCGCGTAGATGATGCAGAGGCACTCGTTGCTCTCGCAGCTATTGACGATGCGATTGCCCATCTTGCAGTTAAGGCGGAGCGCGCTTTTCTAGCAGCGCTTGGCGGCGGATGCGATGTACCTGTTGGCGCCTACGCAACTATTAAGTCTGGCGGCATGATCTCGATGCAGGCTTTGGTGGCGCAAGAAGATGGCTCCTCGGTCAGGCGAGCGAAAGGGGTCGGAAGCGACCCCGATGCCCTCGGTAGAAGCCTCTGCGCACTCTTGATGGAGGATGGGGAATGACCGTTTACTTAGTTGGTGCAGGCCCCGGTGACCCCGGCCTACTCACGCAACGCGGCGCTGCTCTTATGCGTGCGGCTGATGTAGTCGTTTATGACCGACTCGCTCACCCGTCACTCCTTGCACTCGCACCGCGAAACGCCGAGTTGGTAGATGTCGGAAAATCTCCTGGCAATGTTGCGATGGACCAAGACGGCATCAACGCAACTCTGGTTGATCGCGGACTAAAAGGTCTAGAGGTCGTGCGCTTGAAGGGTGGCGACCCGTTTGTATTTGGCCGCGGCGGCGAAGAGGCAGAGGTCTTGATCGCTGCAGGCGTGCCTTTCGAGGTCGTACCCGGTGTAACAAGTGCAATCGCTGCTGCCGCTTATGCAGGGATTCCAGTGACGCATCGCAATGTATCGACCCATGTCACGATTGTCACTGGCCACGAAGACCCTGCAAAGGGCCGCACCGATGTGAATTGGGAGGCGCTCGGCGCAGTTGGAGGAACGGTCGTAATCCTAATGGGGGCCGCGCACATTCGCGATATTGCAGAGCGCCTTATCGCTGGTGGTAGGGGTGGCGATACTCCAGTCGCTGCAGTTCGTTACGGAACGCGGCCAGAGCAGCAGACACTGCGCACCACACTCGGCGAGGCGGGCGATGCTGGTATTCGCTCACCATCCGCCATTATTGTTGGTGAGGTAGCCGCCCTCGACTTCTCATGGTTCGAGCAGCGCCCACTTCTCGGTGCTCGCATTGTTGTCACACGCGCTCGCGAACAGGCGAGTTCGTTACGAGAACGACTTGAGAATCTCGGTGCGCTTGTACTTGAGTTGCCATCAATCAAGATCGAGCCGCTTGAGGTAACGCTTCCAGAGTTAGGTGGCCTTGAGTGGATCATCTTCACTTCACCTAATGGTGTAGATGGATTCTTTGAGAACGGCATGGATGTCGCAGGGCTAGATGCGCGCGTGTTCTGGGGAGTGAGGGTTGCTGCAATTGGGCCAGGTACTGCAGCATCACTCGCTGCGCGCGGATTGCGCTGCGATCTGCTGCCAGAGCGCTTCGTCGCAGAGTCGCTACTAGAGGCGATGCCTGACCCGACCGGAGAGGGAGCACGTGTACTAATCGCGAGAGCCGAGGAGGCGCGTGATGTATTGCCGGATGGATTAGCGGCTCGCGGTTACTCGGTTGAGATTCTCGATGTATACCGAACAGTTCGTGCGGATCCAGACCCCACGCTTCTTGAGCAGGTTCGCAGAGGCGATGTGGATCTCGTCACATTTACATCTGGCTCCACTGTGAAGAACCTCACAGAGGTGCTCGGCGGGGTGCCTTCTTCGCAGCCCGCTGTTATATCTATAGGCCCGATTACCTCAGAGGTAGCGACTGGCCTGGGCTGGGTCGTAAGCCACGAAGCAGCAGAGCACACCATTGACGGAGTTATCGCCACAGCCCTTGCTGCGTGGGAATCAATGGCATAGCGGTAACGTTACGGGTTATGGCCTTCCCCGAGCGTCGCCCGCGGCGACTTCGTACCACCCCCGCTATGCGGCGACTAGTCGCAGAGACGCGATTGTCCGTAGATGATCTCGTTGCTCCTTTCTTCGTGAAAGAGGGGCTCGATGCGCCAGAGCCAGTTCTCTCGATGCCCGGGGTTGCACAGCACACGATTGAGAGCGTCACTCTTGAGGCGAAGGCTTTGGTTGCACTTGGGGTTCCATCGATAATCCTCTTTGGTATTCCGCTCCAGAAAGACGAGAGCGGTAGCGGTGCCGATCGAGCCGACGGGATTGTGCAGACGGCAGTACGTGCAATTAGAGATGCAGTAGGTGACTCTCTTGTCATCATGACCGACGACTGCCTTGATGAATTTACAGACCACGGACACTGCGGATTGCTTCGTGCAGATGGCAGCGTCGATAACGACGCAACTCTTGAGCGCTACGCATCCATCGCTATCTCGCAGGCCGATGCGGGTGCAGATGTCATCGCACCTAGCGGGATGATGGATGGGCAGGTCGGAGCAATTCGGAATGCACTCGACTCTTCGGGCCACGCTGATACTGCGATCCTCTCCTACGCTGTTAAGTACGCGTCGGCTCTTTACGGTCCCTTCCGTGACGCTGCAGAATGCGCGCCCAAGTTTGGCGACCGTCGCGGCTACCAGATGGATGCAGGGAACGCACGCGAAGCACTTGAGGAGGCAGCGCTCGATGTTGAGGAGGGTGCCGATATGTTGATGGTCAAGCCTGCAGTTGCTTACCTAGATGTAATAACTGCTCTTCGAAACTCATTCGATATTCCTGTCGCCGCGTATCACGTAAGCGG
>JBAXPT010000180.1:0-3863 GCA_037132095.1 Actinomycetes bacterium | reverse complement strand
CCCCAAGCGAGTGCCCCCAGGGCTCCATCGGGGCTCTGAGACCGCTCGAAAATCCAACACCTGAGCGGGTTCTGGGCTCCCAGCCTCGGCCGGAGAGTCACGCTTAGGGTCAAGATTCACAGCCCTGAGGGTACCCGGAGAAGGCCGCTCTCTACCCCACAAGGTCACTAAAACAAGGTTCGCGCAGTCCGGGGTTTGCCACGTAGGCCCAATCCCCGGGAGAATCAACTACTAATGCCTTCCAAAGATGCCTCTCAGAGCACGCCTAACACCGCCGTCGAGCCGATTACGCGCGACCGATCTAGCAATCGGACCAGCGATAGCTCTAATGCTCGACCGCTTCGCATCGCCTGGCTCATCTATCGCGGTAACCCACACTGCGGCGGCCAGGGCGTCTACTCCCGTTACGTCGCACGCGAGATCGCAGCCATGGGGCACCACATCGAGGTCATCTCAGGTGAGCCCTACCCCGAGCTTGATGATCCTTCACAGTTAGTGAAGATGCCAGGGCTAGATCTCTATCGCGCGAGCAATCCATTTCGAGTGCCGTGGCCATGGGAGTTTCGCGATCGTGTAGACCTCGCGGAGTTCGCGATCATGTGCGGCGCTGGATTCCCAGAGCCTTGGGCATTTAGCATGAGGGCCCGCAAATATCTAGAGACCCGCCGCGGCGACTTCGACCTAGTCCACGACAACCAGTGCTTCGGGACCGGGCTCCTCGGGATGATGAATGACGGATGGCCGGTAGTCGCAACCCTGCACCACCCCATCACTGTTGATCGCGACCTCGAGCTCGAGCATGCCTCTGGCAGGTGGCGACGCTTCAACCTTCGACGCTGGTATGCGTTCCTTGGAATGCAGATGAAGGTTGCACGCGAGATGCCTCGCCTCGTCACCGTCTCTGAGTCATCTAAGCGAGACATCATCGCTCAGATGGGTGTGAAGGAAGATCGGCTGCATATCGTGCCGGTAGGTGTCGATCAAGACTCCTTCAAGCCGATGCCTGAGGTAAAACGCGTTAAGGGTCGCATCATGACCACAGCTAGCGCAGATGTACCAATGAAGGGCCTAACACCTTTGCTTGAAGGCTTAGCGAAGCTTCGCACTGAGAACCCAGACGCCCATTTGGTCATCATTGGTCGCACAAAAGAGAAGAGTGCAACCCCTGCATTGATTGAGCGCCTTGGCCTCTCTGGTGTAGTTGAGTTTGTATCCGGTGTTGCCCAGGAGCGCATTGTTGAGTTGTACGCAGAGGCAGAGGTTGCGGTCGTACCCTCGCTCTATGAAGGCTTCTCACTACCCGCTATTGAGGCAATGGCCTGTGGAGTTCCACTAGTCGCAACTACCGGTGGTGCACTCCCTGAGGTAGTCGGCCCGGATGGCGTTGCTGCTCTTACAGTTGAGCCGGGGAATGCAGATGCACTCGCTCAGGCGATCGGTCGCATGCTCGGCGATGCTGAGCTACGCGAGCGTCTCGGTGCTGCCGGGCGCGATCGAGTTCTCAATCGCTTTACATGGAGACGAACTGCTGAGGGAATGCTTGAGCACTGGTACGCGCAGCTCGAGGAGCAAGGCGTGGTTCTCTAATGCTCACAGTTGACTTTGACCGCATAGGTCTACGCACCGGTGACCGAATCCTCGACATGGGTTGTGGCGGTGGGCGCCACGCCTTCGAGGCATGGCGTCGCGGAGCAACAGTTGTTGCACTTGACTACTCCGAGTCAGAACTAAAAGACGTGCGTGGAATCATCGGTGGCATGATCGCTGCGGGAGAGATACCCGGCAATCCCATGGAGGCAGCAGGTGGCGTCTGCAACGGCGATGCGCTCAACTTGCCGTTCCCTGATAACTCTTTCGACATCGTTATTGCATCCGAGGTCCTTGAGCACCTGTGGGCCGATGACAGGGCAATTGCAGAGTTAACCCGTGTGCTTAAGCCAGGTGGGCGTATGGCAGTAACCGTGCCGAATCGCTTCCCTGAGCGCATCTGCTGGGCTCTAGACGACAAGTACCACGACACTCCGGGTGGGCACGTGCGCATCTACCGACGCGCAGATCTTGAGGCGAAACTCCGTAGGTCTGGTCTTACCCTTGAGGGTCACGGCTTCGCCCACGCACTGCACTCCCCTTACTGGTGGATTCGCTGTGCCGGAGGAGTGCAGGAATCAAAGCGCTTCTTTGCACGCAAGTACCACGACATCCTCGTCTATCAGTTGATGAAGCAACCCAAGTGGTTGAACAGCATCGACAACGCACTTAACCCTGTGCTCGGTAAGAGCGTCATCCTCTATTCGCGAAAAGCAGCAGCATGAACATCCTGCGCGACGTACCGGGGATACTTACCGCCGAGCAATTGACCGAGACGGTTGTCGCGATCGCTGCGATTCAACTCCCCGACGGCAATATTCCGTGGACCCCAGGTGAGCACACCGATCCGTGGAACCTCGTCGAGGCTGCAATGGCCTTGGACCTCGGAGGCATGCACCACGAAGCTGCGAGTGCATATGAATGGCTGCGCTCGAAGCAACTCTTATCCGGCGCATGGCACTCTTACTACGTTGGCAACGAGGTTAAGGATGAGACCCTCGACACCAACGTCACTAGTTATATCGCCAATGGCGTTTGGCACCACTATCTATGCACCGGTGATACCGCATTTCTTGAGCGGTTCTGGTTATGCGTAGAAGGAGCCATTGACTACGCTCTCTCATTCCAGAGTGAGTCCGGCGAGATTGCATGGCGCGGGGATATACCCGCGGATGGCGCTTTATTGACAGGCTCTTCGAGTATCCACGCCAGCCTCCGTAATGCAATTGCAATCGCCGAGCGCCTAGGGCATGAGCGCCCCGACTGGGAGCTATCTCTCGGCTCCCTTGCCATTGCGATCGCGCACCGCCCTGAGAGCTTCTTAGATAAATCACGATGGGCAATGGATTGGTACTACCCGATCCTCGGTGGTGTACTTCGCGGCGAGGCTGCGCATGCTCGCGTTGCTGCGCATTGGGACACTTTTGTTGCCGAGGGTCGCGGCGTGCGCTGCGTCTCAGATCAACCCTGGGTCACCGCAGCCGAGACCTGCGAGTTCGTAATGGCACTCGATGCAATCGGTGCAACAGATAAAGCCCTCGAGTTATTCACATGGGTTCAGTTTCTGCGTGCCGATGGTGGCGGATACTGGACCGGGATGAATTTCAACAACTCCCAATGGGCTGGCGAGGGTCAACTCTTCCCTGTTGAGCAACCCACTTGGAACTCTGCATCAATCGTGCTCGCTGCACACGCTCTAACTGGGACTGGCCCGACCGCTGGCTTGTTCCGCGGCGAGGGCCTCCCATCCGGCCTAACTGCGAGCGAACTAATCGATGCAGGATCCGAGATAGAGGCCGAGCGCGAGTCTCGCTAAATAGCGGAGTTCGAATACCTGCGCAGTGCAACCCCTGCCCAGATCATCTCTACGACTCCGAACGGCCACGCCCCTGAGAGAAATCCATAAATGCTAGAGAGAACACACCCGACTGCGAATAAGGCTATAAAAACCCTTCCTCTCGCCTCGAGTGCGTACATCGTCATCATGAAACTCACGGCGACTACTCCGTAAATAGTTATTGCCATCGCAAGAACCTACTCAAGTCATCCCTGCTCAACGCAGACCCTCTGAATTACTCCAGCGGACGCCTGCGCCGAGGCGCACCGCGTATGCATCCTCCTGCGGAACACTCTCAGGGAGTGTTAGCTCAAGCACCCCATCGCGCGAGGTGTACACCAATTCATCCCCCGTACCGAGCAGGCGCGCCTCTGATACAGACTCTGCCTCGATACCTGCAATTAAAAAGGTAGAGGTCGCGGGGCGATCAAGGAGCAAC
>JBAXPT010000179.1:0-3897 GCA_037132095.1 Actinomycetes bacterium | reverse complement strand
ATCACCAACGTGTTTCCATCAAGCGAGACTGAGCGCACCGGCCGTGCAGCACTCCCGTTTATGGTGAAAGCAATTACTGCAGCGCCTGGCGAACGGTTCTGAATATCGACCACGATCAATCCAGCAGGGCCGGAGACTCCATATACGCGCTGAATGATGTTGCCATTGGGGACATGCACCAATGTCTCTAGAACCGGTGCTGACTCAACCGCACTCTGGCGCACAGAGGATTCGCGGGCGGGCACGTGCCAGCGGTCGTCACCACCGATCCACCAACCAAGGCTCCACGCATTATCAATAGGAAAAATCGCTCCGCGTTCATCTACCTCAGCTCGAGCGGAAGAGCCAACACTCCCCACAAGGGTGCGGCGAGATTCGTCAATACTCTCGCTCTGTTTACTCACCAAGACCCGCTCACCCAAGACCCGCTCACCCAAGACCCGCTCACCCAAGACCCGCTCACCCAAGACCGTGCATCTCTGAGGTGGCACCACGCATCATCAGGGTGGGCACTATCTCGTCTGGGCGCCTACCGTCATACAGAACCGCACCAACCTGCTCGGCGATGGGCATCTCAAGTGAATGAAGCGCTGCGAGATCAAGAACCGCGCGCGTTGTCTTCACTCCCTCAGCAACCATATGCATCTCGTTGACCACATCCTCAAGGCTACGGCCGCGACCTAGCTCAACCCCCACCGTGCGGTTACGGCTCTTGTCGCTAATGCAGGTAGCCACAAGATCACCCATACCTGCAAGCCCTGAGAAGGTAAGCGGACTCCCACCTAGAGCAATCCCAAGGCGCGCCAACTCTGCAAGGCCTCGTGTGATCAGCGCGGCGATTGTGTTGTCTCCATACCCCAGCCCATGCGCAACTCCAGCGGCAATAGCCATCACATTCTTGAGGGCACCAGCAATCTCACACCCCACGACATCTGGATTCGTATAGACCCTAAATGTCGCGCTCATAAACGCGGCCTGCACCTGCTCCGCTCGCCCGCCGTCAGGGATCGCTACAACAGAGGCTGCCGGCTGACCCTCCGCTACCTCGCGCGCCAAGTTCGGGCCGGTCAAGACTCCAATTGCACTTATGTCGTGCCTGTGGTCGTGGGTGTGGTCACCAGTAGAGAGCACTTCATGTGCGACCTCGGTCATCCGCAGCAGAGTGCCCTGCTCCACACCCTTCACGAGACTGATAACTGTCGCCCCGCTATCGATCGAGCTAGCGGCAGATGCAAGCACCGCTCTAAAGCCATGCGAAGGAACACCAATTGCAACAATATCTGCACCCCTGCAGGCCTCTTCAAGATCAGAGGTATAAGTCATCTCTGGGAGATCAATCCCCGGCAGGTAGGAATCATTTCGAGAGTCTCTCTGCATCGCTGCGCTGAGCTCTTCGCTGCGCGCCCAGAGAGTGGTCTCAACATTCTTAGCAGCGAGTGCCGCTACTGCTGTCCCCCATGAGCCGGCACCAATCACAGCAACCTTCATGCTTCCCCTCCGCTTGGGCGCAGTATCGCCGAGTCTGGCGCACGCTCCCACCAATCGTCACCCTCGGCAGCGTGCTGCGGGTAGATAGCGCGAGCGCGTGAAACACACTGACAAATTGCGGTCATTACGCGATCAGTCGCAGCATGAACATCTTCATCTGGAGAAATATTTAACGGGTTTCCTATAACAACACTTACTGCTATTCCGGTTCGCCAGCGGGCGGGTCGACCCTTGAAGAGAATCCGATGGTCACCCCACACCCCGACCGGGACCACATCAACACCAGATGCTGCTGCTAGCCGCGCAGTACCGGTGCGCCCCTGCATGGGCTCTAGATCGAGGGAGATTGTTCCCTCTGGAAATACAACAACGCACTCCCCTGACCCAACAGCCTTGACGGCTCCACCGAGTGCCTCGGCAGCATCAGCGGACCCGCGTGCTACAGGAATCTGTCCGGCAGAGCGCAGAAATGTGCCGAGCACAGGTTTGCCAAATAACTCTTCCTTGGCGAGATAGCGAACCCGTCGCTTCTGCTTGTCGGCAACCACGGCTAGGACTAGCGGATCCAGATATGAGATGTGGTTAGAGGCCAGGATCACCCCTCCCGACTGCGGAATCTGCTCGAGCCCCTCAATGCTCCAGCGCAATCCAAATCTGAGCACAGGGCGCACTCCAGCGAGCACAACGGGGTAAGCAATCTCCACAATCTGTAGCATACGGAACCCCATGCACCCCGCGACGACCGATGCAGACTTATTGCCTTCAATCCCAACAGGCATAGTCATCCCTATTCGCGCATTTACGGATGGAATGGCCCGACTCGCCTCTGTGCTCAGCCCTAACCAGAGAGCGGATTTAGGGCGTGATCTCGCAGGACGCGTAATTGATGCCGCATCGAATTTTGCATCTGTCGTAGTTACGAGTGCGCCCGAGGTCATTGAATGGTGCGAGCTGATTGGTCACCCCTGGATACCTGACCCTGGATCACTTAATGCATCCGCCGACTCCGGGAGCGAGTGGTGCATATCTCAAGGATTAGAGCGAGTGATCATCGCCCACGCCGACCTACCAGGCGCTACCAAAGATGCATTTGAGGAGGTAGCAAGGTGCGGTGCTGCCAAGAATCAGAGAAACGCCTGCGTGATTGTCGCGTGTCATCGAAATGACGGAACTCCGGTAATAGGTATTCCAGTGGATGCTGAATTTAATTTCGCCTATGGACCGGGGTCATTTGAACTTCACCTCAAAGAAGCGCGCAGTTGCGGGCTCGAGATTCAAGTGCTCTCCATTCCCGAGCTCGCCTATGACATTGATATGCCCGAAGATCTCTCGGCACTTGGTTATTTGGGTTCGCCGACAATTGATCGAGACGAATCCGAGGAGACTCCATGAAACCTCTCGATACTCCACGCAGCGCACTCGCTATCGGGTCGCATCCAGACGACATTGAGTTTGGAGCAGGTGCCACACTCGCACGCTGGGCCGAGAACGGATGCGAGGTCCACCTTCTCGTACTCACCGATGGCTCGAAGGGATCATGGGACGGAGCGGCAGACCTTGAGGCTCTCATCGCAACTAGAGAACGAGAAGCACAAGCAGCCGCAGACCAACTGGGGGCAAAATCTCTGACTCTCCTCGGCTACCCAGATGGTGAGCTCCAGAGCGGAATGCCAGAGCGCGAGGCTGTCTGCCGAGTGATTCGCTCAACGCGGCCTGAGGTGCTTCTTGGCCATGATCCATGGCAGCGTTATCGGCTCCACCCAGATCATCGACATGCAGGTTGGCTCACGGTTGATGGACTCGTTGCCGCTCGCGACCCCCACTTCTTCCCAGACTCAGGGCCACACCATCGCCCCGACGCGCTGCTCCTCTTTGAGGCTGATACGCCAAATCACTGGGAGCCGGCCGAGGAGCATCTCGGGAGAAAAGTTGATTCGTTACTTGAGCACAAGAGTCAGTGGCACTCCACCATGGGGATCGTCCCCGGCGCATCTGAAGAGGCGTCCCAGAGGAGAGCGTTTATCGCTCAAGTTCGCGAGAACGCGTCGAGGGAGAATCACAACCCGGAACTGCCAGATGGTCTCTACGAAGCATTCCACCTAATTACAGATACCTAGAAAACACTCCACTACCAAAACACTCCACCACCAAAACGCGTTCGGACGCGGAACGGGGAGGCCTCCCGGCCTCCCCGTCCGAATCCATTACCAGCCAAATGGCTACTTACGTCGAGTTGCCTTCTTGGCAGCTTTACGCTTTGCAGGAGCCTTCTTGGCGGCTTTACGCTTTGCTGGGGCCTTCTTCGCAGCTTTACGCTTTGCAGGGGCCTTCTTCGCAGCTTTACGCTTTGCAGGAGCCTTCTTAGCAGCCTTGCGCTTCGCGGGAGCCTTCTTAGCGGCTTTACGCTTT
>JBAXPT010000178.1:0-3940 GCA_037132095.1 Actinomycetes bacterium | reverse complement strand
CGACGAGCATGATGTTTGACTTCTGAAGCTCAACATCAGGGTCGCCGAATGAACCAGCCTGAACCCGCTTGTAGTGGTTGTAGACCGCAACGGAGAGGGTCTTCTTAGCCTGCTCTTGCCCGATGACGTAGCCATCTAAGTAATCAAGAATCTCGCGTGGCTTCGGGAGATCATCGAAGTGAACCTCAGAATTCTGGGCTAACTCTTCCTCGATGATCTCGTTGCAGAGGTCTATGCACTCGTCACAGATGTAGACGCCAGGGCCCGCGATTAGTTTCTTGACCTGCTTCTGGCTCTTTCCACAGAAAGAACACTTAAGCAGCTCGCCACCTTCACCGAACTTAGCCATGACGCCTCCACCCCGATAACTGCACGCACACGATCATCTCTAGCAAGGGGTTGATCAACCCACGCCTGGTGGAACGCTAATGGCCGCAAGGTCACGGTTGGTTAATACCTCATCAATGATTCCGTAGATCTTTGCCTCGGGTGCGCTCATGATGAAGTCGCGGTCTGTATCAGAGGAGATCTTTGCGATTGTCTGCCCAGTGTGGTGGGCAAGGATCTCATCTAGAAGTGAACGCATACGCATGATCTCTGCTGCCTGAATCTGAATATCAGAGGCCTGTCCGGAGGCGCCACCATTTGGCTGATGGATCAACACGCGAGCGTGAGGTAGTGCGAAACGCTTTCCTGGGGTACCTGCGGAGAGCAGAACAGCGGCGGCAGATGCGGCCTGGCCAACACAGATCGTGTTGATGTCGCACTTGATGAACTGCATTGTGTCGTAGATAGCAAATAGCCCTGTGATCTCTCCACCTGGCGAGTTGATGTAGATCGAGATGTCTTTGTCAGGGTCCTCGGACTCGAGGTGAAGCAACTGCGCCACGAGCAGGTTCGCCACTGTGTCGTCGATCGGAGTCCCAAGGAAAATAATGCGATCCTTGAGCAGACGGGAGAAGATGTCACGAGTCTCTCGACCACGCGGGCTGTCCTCTGTTACGTAGGGCATATACATGTTGCTAGCGGCTTCGTTCATGCCGTCTCCTCAGGGGTCTGGGTTTCTATTTGGGGGGTGTCTTGCTCTTCTGTTACTTCTGTCTGACTTAGCTCGGAAGGCTCCGGCATGCTGAGATCAACGGTGTTCCCCGCTGCATCAACGACCTTCGCGTTATCGACAAGGAACTGGAGTGCCTTGCCTCTCTCAATGTCAAAGCGTACCGCCTCGAAGACGCCTTGCTGCTCTAGTTGACGACGAGCTTTCTTGGGAGAGCCCTTGACCTGCTCGAGTATGCGTTCGATCTCAGCCTCGAACTCCTCTTCGCTGGCCTCAAACTCCTCGGCGGCGATGATGGACCTAAGACCTAGATCGACGAGTACCGCTTTGGTTGATCCCTCTCGCACCTCAGCGACAAAAATCTCTTGGCTCTGACCAATCGCCTCTAGATACATCGGGATTGTCATCCCCTGCTGCTCAAGTCGGTGTGCTAGGTCATGAAGGCGACGCTCCATCTCGCGCTCAACCAAAGGAAGAGGTGCCTCGATCGGCACGATGCTCACGAGTTCTTCAAGAACGCGATCCCTCAGCGACATCTGAGCCTGCATCTTCGCTACCAAATCGATACGAAGCGCCATGTCAGTGCGTAGATCGTCGACAGTTGCAGACTCTGTATTCTCATCGGCCCACTCATCAGTGAGCTCAGGCAGAACCTTGACCTGTGCAGCCTTAACTGAACCAGTGAAGAGAGCCACTTGGCCTTCTCGGTCGCCGAAGCGATCAGTGAGGGTTGAAGAAAAGGAGAGTTCTGCTCCAGGACGCGATCCGCGCACTGCTTCATCGAGTTCGTCGACGAGTATGCCGGAGCCAACCTCGTAGACAAAGTCTTGTGCGCTAAGGGCTGGGACTGCTTCTCCATCGATTGTCGCTGCGATATCAAGACGGGCGAAGCCACCGATGGTGAGCGCCTCTTCTGTGTCTTCGAGGGTTGCGAAGCGCTGGCGCATTGAGTCGATCTGCTCCTCAATACGCTCCGGGGTTGCGGTCTCGATATCAAGCACAACTATTAGCTCGTCGTAGCCGGTCAGGCGCACCTCGGGGCGAACCTCTACCTCTGCTGTAAACACGATGTCGCCTGATTCCTCGCCTGATGTGATGTCGATAGTCGGGGCAGCAATGACATCAATCACATGCTCTCCGACTGCATCAACGTAGTAATCGGCGAGCGAGTCCTTAATGGCCTGTGCGCGTGCCTCAGAGACCGGGATGCTCTGCTCAATAATCCTGCGCGGTGCCTTACCCGGCCTGAAGCCAGGTATGCGCATCTGCTGAGCGAAACGGCTGTAGGCCAAATCAATGGATTTCTCGAACTCTTCCTCGGAGATTGTTACGAGGAGTCGAACCTTGTTGCCTTCTAATGGCTCTAGGGAGGTCTGCATAAGGTGGCAGACTCTACCGGCCCGGTGCGACTCTTACCCGATCATGGGTCAGGGCAAGAGGGCTCATTTCGCTAGATGGGTGGGCCCGTCAGGGGTCCATGCCCTCATAACCCTCTCCGCCAAGGCCAGTGGGCTGCACCCAACTGCGACGAACCACGCAGCGCGCTTAGCGCGCGACTTAAACGGGACATCCTCGAGGTTCTTGAGGCTCCGCACTCCCATCCAAGCCAGCCCAAGGGATTTATCGCCCTTGATCGGGTGGCGCTCTGGATCTAAGCGCAGAGATACCAGGCGCGCTGTAATCGCTGCCGGGTCGTATAGGTCTTCGATAGGCGTGCAGTCGCGAGGGTCTAGTCCAGCGATTGGAGCAAACCTAAGTACCTGAGAGCGGCAGTACCCAATGCTCTCGAGGCACCTTCGCGCCCAGCGCGCCGTAACCGCGCCACCATTTGAGATTGAAACATTCTCTCCGTGAATGCGGTACCCCACCCCAATGTCCGCGATAGATCTAACTACACCAAAAATCGGAACTATCTCCGCGAGGTACGCATCGGCTCCCGTCACATATTTCTCTGCAGGCATCGGGAGAATCGTCTTGAGGGTCTCGGCGCTAAATGCATTCGCACTCGTTGGGGTCCACGCGTAATTCCGGGTTTGCATGACTCTTAACCTGAGGTCGCCATTGCCGAGCAATCCATCTCTTGGAGGCTTAACTGCACCGGTTGGCTCTCCTTGGGCGTTCAGCACAGCAAGCCTGAATTGCACCTTAACTACATCAGGCTCAGAATCAAAGATCTCGACCACTCGAGTAACGATTCCAGGCTTAAGCACATCATCAGAATCAAGGAACATGATTACTTCCCCTAATGCATGATCCATCGTGGCATTGAAGACTGAGCCCTGCCCTGCGTTCTCCTGGGCCACCAACAGAATGCGATCCCCGTACGCGCGCGCCACCTCTACAGAGCCATCCGTGCTGCCATCATCAACAACCATTACTTGGACGTGCTCATAGTCTTGGTTTAGAGCACTATCGATTGCATCGTTGAGGAATCTCGCATAGTTGTGCGACGAGATAGAGATAGTGACGACTCTGCTACTCACTGCATATCCAGAATCGAGACACCCGCACTCGGGTTGACAGGGTCGCGCCCTAGCATCGCTTGAAGTGTCGCGACTAGGTCAAGCCCGGGACGCGTACCAAGATCGCCTGGGGCAATTCCGGCTCCGTTGAAAAAAGCAAAACCCGTTCCATCGTGCTCGCCAGCACGCTGATAAGGAACCGGCCCGATCAGCCCTGCTGTTGGGTGATCAAGCGCCTGAGTTGTGTCTGACCAGCGAAATAAAATATCTGCTGGCGCGCCGGCAGGGTCGAACGGATCCTCCGCTCGCATCATGAAGAATTCAGCAACGATTGATTTACCAGTTAGTGGAGATGTAGCGCTGCTTACCTCGGCTATTACCTCTTCACAAGTGCGTTGGTAATCCTCTATGTCTACGATGC
>JBAXPT010000177.1:0-3970 GCA_037132095.1 Actinomycetes bacterium | reverse complement strand
GTTTGTTACGCGTGTTCAAGCCGACGTGGAAGCAAGGATCTGAGAAGTTGTACGTCGAGAGCCTTTGGGCGGGGTGGCGCAGCGATTACATAGCGGGGCGAACTGATAAGGCGCCAAAGAATGGGTGCCTCTTCTGCTCGCTGGCCCTCCTGGACGACCAAGAGGCTTTAATTCTCGATCGAACAGAGTTCACTTTCACGATTATGAACGCCTTTCCGTATAGCTCGGGGCACGTGATGGTGCTTCCTAAGCGCCACGAGTCAGAGCTAACAGATCTCACGACCGAAGAGGCCTCCGAGATCATGGTTGCGGCGCAGCGAGCCGCTCGAGTGCTTGAGGCCACGTATTTTCCAGAGGGCTTAAACATAGGGATCAATGTCGGTAGTGCCGGGGGAGCCGGGCTACCCGAGCACCTACACACTCACGTGGTCCCAAGGTGGAGAAGCGATACGAATTTCATGGCCTCAGTTGCACAGGTGAGGGTGCTACCCGAGACCCTTAATGAATCATGGAGCAGGCTTAGAGATGGCTATGCGGCATTGAGCGCTAGCGGCGCATAGCGTGAGCACCATGCCCGAGACGCCTGAGGTGAACGAGACGATTCAAGTAGGGGACCAACTACCTGTAACGGAGCCTTCTGAGGAGTTTGTCGACTCGCTCCCTGAGGACCTAGATATATCGGCTTTCGTTGGGCCAACTGTCTTCCCTGATGTAGGGCGTAGGCGAGTCTCAGGGAGCATCTATTTAATTCTGGCTGCAACCTGCGCGGCGGGTGCAGCACAGTCTCCTAATCGTGGGCTGCTGGCTGCAGCAGTTCTGCTTGGCCTATTGGGGATTTATCACTTCATCTCCGGGTGGCATCAGAGAATCTCAGAGACCGATGCGCTAGTTGTCGCTACACGTACAGTCGGTTTCCCAGTTGGGCATGCATCAGCCGCTCTCTCCTGGCGCGGGCTTCGCTCTCGCCCGGCCTGGAGAATCCTTCTCTACTCAGCGGATGAGCCGCCCTCAATGCGTGGACTGGTTGAGTTGGACGCAATGGATGGCCACATTCTCGGTGAATATACGGAGAAGAACCCCGAAGATTGGTCAAAGTTCGGCCTTTAGAACCAATCTCGCCTCTAGTACTGGCCACTATTACTGGTCTGGCCCCTAAGGAGATCACCGAATGCCGGTGCCTAAATAGGGGTTCGTGGTAACTTGAGGATCTCATTTTCAACCGGGAATGGAGCTAGTGAAAGCCCCTCTCGGTGCCACCCGACGAAGGAGTCGAGTTGCTCGACGGCCGCCTCCGTGCCTCCGTTAGTCAAGGTCTTGCCCCACTAGGTCGGGGTCTGAGGTCTCTTGGTATCTCACCGAACGTACTTACAGCGTCTGGCCTTGTCGTCAGCGCTATTACTGCATGTCTCATCGCCAATGGTGATCTGCGCTGGGGAGTGCTCGGCATCGCACTCAGCGGACTCATTGATCTATTAGATGGTTCAGTTGCGCGCACTGGAGGGACAGCGAGCCCTCGTGGATCTTTCTTCGATTCGGTCGCAGATCGAGTCTCAGATGGTTTAGTACTTGGTGGAGTCGCCTGGTATCTCGCAGGGGAGAGCGCACATGCGCCGATGCTGGCATTCGCCGCTATGGCGTTATCAATGCTTATCTCCTACGAGCGCGCTAAAGCAGAGGCACTTGGATTCAATGCGCAGGGTGGGCTAATGGAGCGCGCTGAGCGGATGATTCTGCTCGGGTTTGCACTCTTCTTCAACATGCTCGTCCCTGCTCTATGGATCATGATTGTGCTCACTTCAGTTACCGCAGTTCAGCGTTTCATCAAGGTATGGGCGCAGGCATCGGGGGCTAAAGCCGAGCTGCGTGAGAGTGTGCGCCATCGACGACTTGCGAGGCGAGGTGGTACACGGAGCGTTAGCAGGTCTTCAGGATCGTCCCGATTATCAGGATCGTCAGGCGAGGATGGGCCAGGTATCTCTGCTTGGTGGGGATCGAGACGCCCAGCAGCGGGTTCCATGACGCGTCGCAGAACCCTTGCCCGTCGCAGTCGACCCTGACGTGGTCGTAGATAATCTCGCCAGCAAGACCTCCTCGCTGAAGGCACGCTCGCCGTATTACGCCTATCGAGTCGGATCGGCTATCGCCAACGCTCTCCCTGAGTCCATCGCTGCGCGTCTTTTTAATTTTGTAGCGAGAGTAGCGGCGGTGTTCATGCCAGCGAAGCGCCGCCTAGTCGCACGAAACCTTCAACGTGTGCGGGGCATTAATCCAAATGAAGCAACTCAGGATTCAGGCGTTCTCAACAGAGAGGTTGCGAGTGTATTTACCTCTTACGCTCGCTACTGGCTCGAGTTATTTCGCCTCCCGGGCGAGACTCCAGCGGAGATCATTGCGAAGTTTCAAATTGAGGGAGGAGAGCATCTTGAGGCTGCACTCGCACGCGGTAAGGGGCTCATCGCAACCGTTCCACATGTTGGGGGATTCGACTACTCAGGTGCGTGGTTTGCGGCAAGCGGACATCGGCCAGCCGCTGTGGTTGAGTCGTTAGAGCCTCCCGAACTCCTATCTTGGTTTACCGACCTTCGGAGTTCCGTAGGTGTGGAGGTAATCCCGTTGGGTAGAGACTCCGCTCCTCGAGTTAGTGCAGCACTTAGTGAGAATCGCCTCGTATGCCTAATGACCGATAGAGATATATCGGGCGATGGAGTGCCGGTGGAGTTCTTCGGAGAGCAGACCACAATGCCCGGTGGACCAGCGCTATTAGCGCTGCGAACAGGTGCGGCGCTTCTACCAATTGTTGCCTACTTCGCTCCGAATGGAATGCACCATGGAGTGATTCAAGCACCGATTCTGGCTGAGAGAGAGGGGCGACTGCGAGAGGATGTTGTGCGCGTTACTCAAGAAATCGCGCACCGCTTTGAGGAGATGATTCGAGTTGCTCCCGAGCAGTGGCACCTTCTGCAGCCCAACTGGCCCAGCGATCGAGGCGAGCTTGCCCAGAAGAGTGACGAGAGTAGTGACCAGAAGAGTGACCAGAGCAGTGGCGAGAGCAGTGGCGCGTGAGGATCGCAATCCTTTGTCCTTATTCGCTCTCGGTCCCTGGTGGTGTTCAAGGTCAGGTACTTGGCCTCGCTCGAGCGCTGCGCGAGATCGGTGTAGATACCCGAGTAATTGGGCCTACTGACGGCCCGCCGCCTGAGCCTGGGGTAATAAGCGTCGGGCCGACGGTGAGAATAGAGACAAACGGGTCGGTAGCACCTATGAACGTAGGGGCAGTTGCGTCTGAACGAACCCTTGAAGCAATTCGTACGTTTGATCCAGATGCGCTTCACCTGCACGAGCCATTTGTTCCAGGACCAACTGCTGCCGCTCTCGTCGGAAGCAAGGTGCCGAAGGTCGGTACATTTCATGCTGCCTCGGAGGGCGATCATGCGATGTATCGCCGCTTCCGCAAGGTTGCGCTTCGAGCCTCGCGTGAGCTCACCATTCGCACTGCGGTCTCCGTCGATGCACAAGCGCTTGCTGAGCATTTTCTTGGCGGAACATTTGTTGTGCTCCCAAATGGAGTCGACATCGCGAAATTCTCTGATGCACCACCGGCCTCAAGCGATCGACCTGCAGTAATTTTTATCGGTAGGCATGAACCTAGAAAAGGTTTGGGGTGCCTACTCGACGCGTGGAGTGAGATCGAACGCGATGGTGTCCTATGGGTAGTAGGCGATGGGCCCCAGACAGCTGAGTTGAAGGCGCGCAATGTTGCAAACGTCGAGTGGCTGGGTCGGATCACGGACGAAGAGTTGGCGAGTCGACTCAAAGGCGCAACGATATTCTGCGCTCCATCAACGGGGCAGGAGTCTTTTGGTGTCGTTCTGCTCGAGGCAATGGCGGCTGGTACCGCAGTCGTGGCCTCCGATATATCGGGTTACGGAAATGTTGCGACCAATCGAGAGAACGCATTGCTGACTCCTCC
>JBAXPT010000176.1:0-3981 GCA_037132095.1 Actinomycetes bacterium | reverse complement strand
AGGTTCGGGAACCAACCATCAAATGGAATGCTGCCGGTCATCCAGTGTGATCGTGCCCACTCAACAAAGAGACGATGAACGCTCTGATCATTGACCGCAGTTACTACCAACCGCTCTGACCTAAGTACCCAGAGGTTTATGAGTACTGCAAGAGCAACTAGCAGCATCGGCATCAAGGCAACCCAAGAGCGCGAGTTGCTCTCTCGGGTTGCCTTCTCTGCGGGTGAGTAACTATTTGCTTCTAAATCATCGCTAGAGACAGGTGACGATGAAGAGAGGCTCATACTTTTTCCGGATCAGTCTCTGCTTACAGCCTGCGGATTCGGGGCTATCCCTTTGGCTGCTGGTTAGCCGGGATGCGTGACCTGAGCTCTGGGTTGAGAGCGATTGCCTTGCGGAGTGCTGCATCGGCCCCAACCGTGTCGCCTGTCTTGTAAAGGAGCAGACCGAGGTTGAGTTGGGTATTGGCATCTGTCGGGTTAGCTGTTCCTGCGCGTTGGTAAAGCAGGATTGCCCCAGCATCGTCACCGTTAGCCGTCTTGATGATTGCAAGGTTGTAGAGGGCGGGGCCATACTCAGGGTCGGTCTTCAAGGCTGCCTCGTATTGCTTAGTTGCCTCTTTGCCATCTCGGTCTTGCGTCTGTGCGATGTAGCCAAGGTTGTAATGGGCAAACTTGTTGGTCGAGTCGGCTTTAAGAAGTTCTTCGAAGTTCTTCTTGGCAGTCGCGTAGTCGCCTTGCACCTCTGCCTGAAGGCCTGCATTAAGCAGTTCGCCTTGCTTTTTAGTGCTGGTGTCGCTACTCCCGCCACATGCGCCGAGGGCGAGTCCGGCTGCAAGTACTAGCGAGGTGGCGGCGAGAATTGAGCGACGCGTGAGTGAGGTATTCATATAGTTACTCCTTGATAGGGGCTAGGCGGGTCAGGGGTTATTTTGGGGTTAAACCTGACCAACAAGATTGCTGAGGCAAAATCTAACTGCCAGAGATGCCAAAGTTGTGGCACCCCCAAGTAATCGGCATCTGGAGTCACGACCTTTATGCGCAATTTGCTGCCCGCCGACTCAACTCCGCATTCCCGATCATCGCCTGTAAATAGGTCTATCCTCCGGGTATGGCCAGGTCTTGGCGCCCAGGCGCTGCGCGACGCGAACTTGAGGAGCGGCTAACTGCTCAAGAGGCGCGTGCCTCAGAGGCTGCAGAGAAGGCCGAGAAGGCCTCCGCTCTCCTTCGCGCAGACCTACGAGCAATGCGATCGCACCTAACAACCCGCGATCTGGAGTTGCGGGTCGAGTTGGGTAAGGCTGTTGATCACGCCAAACAACTAGCCGAGAGCCTTGATCAAGAGCGCTCCGAGCGCTCGATAATTTTAGAGGCCCTTGTGAAGCTTGCGGAGTCGTTAAAGAGTGAGCGCTCCATTCCTCCAT
Source organism: Actinomycetes bacterium (assembly GCA_037132095.1). Taxonomy (GTDB): domain Bacteria; phylum Actinomycetota; class Acidimicrobiia; order IMCC26256; family IMCC26256; genus IMCC26256. The sequence continues at coordinate 2,558 of JBAXPT010000176.1, read as the reverse complement.
CTGAGGGGCAGAGAGCCATAGGGGGATCCATCGCCCCTGGACCTCTCTCAGCCGACGGCCGGATTGAGGTGCGATCACAGTTCGGGAATAGGTGGGTAAGTGGCTTCGCCGTCCATGAGGTAATTCTTGGGGACGATGGCTCGGTGGGGTATCGACTGCGAAGAGGTACAGATGGTTTTGTGCTCCCAGCAGTATTCCCTGAGGCGGACGTCCGGCCTGCAGACTCCTCAACGAGTTGGACGCCGGTAGGGTCTCGTACCCGTGCAGGTACAGATGAGTTCGGCTCCTTCTGAGGGTCGGGGTCTTGCTTCTCGGGGCCATTTAGGGCTAAAATATTACTAATTGCCTCATTTGGCTTTATTTTTCTGGAGTGGGAACCGATACTCAAGCGGTAACGTTCCCCACTTATTCCTTCATTTATCGCACTCCCTAATTATTCCTAACTATCTCTGACTATAAGGATTGAGACTCCATTGATTACTTCATCGCCCGAGCAGTCGACCAGCAACCCAAGTGCTTCGCTCATTTCATCCTCTGGCCCACTCGCAACCGTGGTTGCGGCCTGCCTCGCTGGTGCCGGACTCATTCACCTCGCCTTTGCACCAGGGCATCTTGAGACCTCTGCTACCCACGGAGCCTTCTTCGTTGCAGTTGCTTGGCTGCAACTCGTGCTTGCAGGTTTGATCGTTACCCGTCGCGGAGGGCGCGCAACTCTCTTCGCCACCGTCGCGGTTCAGGCTGTAGTCATCGGAGTATGGGTTGTCTCGCGTACCTCGGGTATTGACGGTGTAGTTGAGCCTGTAGGGCTAGCAGATGCACTTGCTTCGGCGTTCGCAGTCGTTGCCGTAGCGGGCTCTGCGCTTCTGCTCCTAGGTTGGCACGGGCCGCGAGTGCGCGGATTTGTTGGTGGGGTTGCAACCACTCTCTCGGCACTTGTAGTGATGACCCTTGTAACGATGTCTGTATCGCCTGCTCTCGGCGGCGGGCATGTCCACTCAGGTTCTGAAGCGGATGGACACTCTCATGTAGCAGGGAGCACTCACGATCACTCATCGGCCTCTGGAGTAAGTGGTCAAGCTCTCGCGAACGATGGTCATGATCACTCAACAGATGCTGGTGCTAGTGGGGCGACCGGAGCCGAGGCGCTACCCGCCGGAGTTAGTGGGGCTACAACCGCAGCAGCAACCCATGCTCACGGCCCTGCATCCCCGACCCCTCCGCCTACCGATGGAACCCCAACTACAACGACACCTAGCACGCCATCAGGCCCAATTATCTCGTTCTCTGACCCGCGACTTACCGCAGACCAACGTGCTCGCGGCCAGGCTTTGTTGGACGCCTCCACGGCGGGTATGGCGCAGTACAACGGGTTAGTCGGGCGCCTGCCGCTTAAGGCTGCGCTGAATGCGAATGGCTATACCTCCATTGGCGACTCCGGAACCGGTTTCGAGCACTATGTGAACTCTGCGTACCTCGGAGATGGCATTGAACTTGATGCCAACAAGGTCGAGTCGGTTGTGCTCCAGCGCCAGCCTGATAGTTCATGGGTGCTCGGCTCTGCCATGTACATCCTGAACAACGGCAAGACGATGGCAGATGTCCCTGAGATCGCTGGTGCATTTACTACTTGGCATGACCACCAGAACCTCTGCTGGGAGGGCCTTCAGGTTGTTGGACTTCTTGTGAACGGTACCTGTACTCGAGGAACCTTCCGCCCGACTGCTCCAATGCTCCACGTATGGATGACGCCTCAGGCCTGTGGCCCCTTCACCGGGATCGAAGGTTTCGGCGGAACCTGCGTCCACAGTCACTGAGCAAAGACAGCCACTAAGTAGAGACTTCACTGAGTAGGGACCTATATAGGTTCGGCTTCGGTATAGCCCTTACTTATGAGTCCAAAGAATGAGGCAGAGAATCTGCGCGCGGCTGGCGTTGGAGAGCGTGGGCCTCGTACGGTCTGTCCTCTGAACCAATCGAGACCAATCGAGGAGCCAATCCATGCCTGATCCAGCGCTGTACACACCGACCTTCACCGCCGACTTAATTGTCAGAGCGCTCGAGCAGAACGCAGATCGCCCCACGGTCTATATCGACGGCCAGGTGCTAACCGGTGCACAGGTCCGCGATGAGATGAGTCGTTTTGTGCAGGCTTACGCGAGCTTTGGGATAGGTGTCGGATCCCCGGTCTCCATGCTTGCACTGAATCGCCCCGAGGTTCTCTACTGCATAGGGGCCAACGGAGTATCGGGAGCGCGAGGGACACCGCTGCACCCACTTGGATCCGTTGATGATCACGTCTACGTACTCGAGGATGCCGGAATTCAAGCGCTCATCTTTGATCCTATTTTTGCAGAGCGAGCAAAGGCATTGGGAGAGCGCGTGCCCTCGCTGCAACTCCTCTCGCTTGGTGCGTGTGATGTTGGGGAGGACCTTATTGAGCGAGCGATGGGCTTTACTCCACAGCCGCTAGTTACCCCAGATGTCGACCCTGAGGACCTAGGTGGTCTTGTCTACACCGGGGGTACAACCGGTAAGCCCAAAGGCGTTATGAGCACCTA
>JBAXPT010000175.1:0-3989 GCA_037132095.1 Actinomycetes bacterium | reverse complement strand
AACGAAGGCAACTGCTGCCCAGTATCCGCCTGAACATAAACAGGGCGGATATAGAGGATTGAGTCCCCGATTGGCAGCAACTGCAAGGAGCCTTGGATAACGCGCGATCCCGTTCGCCCAAGTAGCGAGTACTGCTCAGAGATCTGCTGCGTAGTGTTAATCGTGCTGTCCACCTGCTGCGGCCCATAGACAGACCGACCATCCGGCATTACGAAGGATCGGAGTCGTCCATAGGAGCCAAGATCAGAGTCTGCTGCCATGAACGAGACCAAGTTGGTAAGTGCATTTCCGCTTGAGACGGGAACGAACGGGCGGAGGAGTTGGAACCGCACCTCATCTTGTTCGGGTAGGCGAATCAACAAGTAGATTGGATCGATTCGTCTCCCACTAGACGCTGCAGCCTTCGGGGCTGCACCTAGGAAGGTTGTATCAGGCGTGTTTAACGCAGTTGCATCACCCACTACACCAGACCCAGGGTCAGGAGAGACAGCCCACGTATCAGTGCGATTGTAGAAAGTAGTCGGATCGGTCATGTGGTAGATGCGATAGACGTCGGTCTGAGCTTTGAATAGATCTTGTGGGTACCTAAGGTGGGATCGAAGCGCCTCCGGCATTGCGGATATGGGCTCAAAAAGGTCTGGAAAAGCAGATTGCCATGATTGAATCACCGGGTCTGACTTATCGATGATGTAGTAGTGAATTTTACCTGTATACGCATCGACGGTGGCTTTAACAGGGTTGCGCACGTAGTTAAAAGATCCGCTTAGAGCGCCCTCTCCAGAGAACGGCTGTGAGTACGGGTAGTACTGGCTTGTCGTATAGCCATCGAGCATCCAAATAATTCTTCCATCGACAATTACCGGGTATGGGTCGGCATCGAAGGTGAGGAACGGTGCAGCCTGCTCAACGCGCGAACGAATATCTCGATTAAATACCATCTGCGTTCTGGGGGTCACCTGCCCCGAGATCATCAAGTTGTAATCATTGAACCTGACTGCAAACGCCAGACGCTTTGAGAAGCTAGAAAGGGGCACTCCGCCCCCGCCCTTGTACTGGTTATACGCATCCTTCTGGCCCTGAAGTGGGTAATCAAACTCATCCGTCTTTGCATTTACTAAGACATAGCCACCCGTGCTCTCACCGAAGTAAACACGCGGCTGTGTGAGCTCGATGTCCCCTGTCGGCGGGATGTTGCGGAGCAGGTATTGAGGGGTTCCATCAGAGGTGGCCTTATTCGCTGCTGAAGCAACTGCACCAAAACCATGCGTGTATACAAGTTGGCGGTTCACCCAAGACTGGCTTGGAAGGTCAGTGCGGTTGAGTTCTCTTGCTGAGAGCATTACTTGAGTCAACTTGCCGCCAACTTCATAGCGGTCGACATCTACGTCGTTGAAGTTGTAGAAGGTCTGAAGACTCTGGAAAGACTGAAAGTTGCGAAGGGCTTCGTACGGGTCCCAGAGTCGAGCATTCTCAATTGTGTTGGCGTTCTCAACAATCTTTGCGGTATCGAGATTCTCCTGATATGGGAATGGCTGTACATCAACCTTTGATACCCCAAAGGCGTCGCGCGTTGCCTTGATGTTGCGCTCGATGTAGGGCTTCTCACTCTGTAACTCATTTGGATTGACGCGAAGCGATTGGTAAATAGCCGGAAAAATAGTACCGACAACGACCGCTACAAATGCCCATAGGCCAACGGCAATGACCGGAAGAACCCATCCTTTGCGGCGAATATTCCAGATGAATAAACCTGCAGCGACTACGGAGATCACCACAAGGAGATTCAAGGCCGGTAGCTGTGCGGCTATATCGGTCTTGCTTGCCCCTGCTACAACTCCTCTCTCTGAGAAATTCAGGTTAAAGCGGGCGAACCAGTACTGGCCGGTCTTTATAAGCGCCATGACTCCAAGAATCACTGACACGTGGGCCTTGACGTGCGGGCTTACGCGCGCGCCATCGCCCTGGACTCGGATTCCACCGTTTAAATAATGCAGTGCGATGGTGCAGACAAGCACAACCAGCAGCGCTACAAAAAGCCAGTTAAAAAAGAAGTTGATAAATGGAAGTTGAAAGACAAAGAATCCGATGTCTTTACCAAACTGAGGATCATTGCGCCCGAAGTCGACTCGATGGGTGAAGAGCACCCACTGCTTCCATTCGCTGCTAACGCTTGTTCCAATTACAAATGCTAGGAACCCTGAAACGAGGAGCCGGATCCGTCCTCCATAACGCACCGCAACATCTTGATAGCGCGCAGCGAGGTCGTCACTTGGCTTTAATTGTTTTACCTTCGGAGCTAAGCGGTCAGCAATCGAGAGGCTCGTGATCATCAAGACAAAGAAAACAAGGGTGAATACAGCCGCTAGGCCGACCTTGGCTGAGAGCAGGGCTCTCCATGTACCCGAGAAATTAACCGACCTAAACCAGAGGTAATCCGTGTAGAAGACCGCTATGCCTCGGAAACTTATGAAGAGCACAACTAAGAGGACGGCTGCAACTATTGCAAGGGTCCTTCCGCGTCGCGAACGAGGGGGACGGGGACCTGTTGAGACTGGGCGCACAATTTGCAGCCTAGAGGGCGCAACGCGCTCGCGCCCCTCGGGGCGATGACAAGATTATTGCGAGCCCTTGGTCACATCCCCGAATAAAGAGATTTACTGCTCGTCTCTATGTTGGAGGGGAGTTGATGAAGAGGCGTTGCATTATTTGCTCTAGATGGTTCTCCAGATAAGGAGCATGGATCAGGGGTTGGTTTGGCGAATCAACCGAGGCTTGCATCAGGCGTTATTAAGCACCGGCACCCAGGGTGAGCTGGGGGGTAGGCCTGACCTGTTGGAAAATTTTGCCCTCTAGGCGTGGGCTCTAGCGCATTGTCGTCGCAGTCAGAGCATCTCCCCGCCTCAATCGGCACCCACCTGAGCAGAGTTCCAGTTGCTACTGCTTCGTAAACGCCCCTAGACCACGCAGCGCTGAGAGCATCCCCGAGAGCAGCCTCTAACCCCTGACCTCTCGCATCACGGAAGCACGAACCAACCGCCCTTGATATTGAGTCATCTGAGTCAGGCGAGTCATTCGCAGCAATCACTGCACTGAGACGCAACCTGAGCCCACCAACTATCTCTTCCACCGGCCCTGATGTGAGTTCCTCGGGGACCTTTGGAGCGGGCTCAGTGGTGAGCCCTGTATGCGCACCGATAAATGCCTTGCCAAGTGGCTCTGAGAGAAGCGCTACCCAGGTGGCGGTCTGCTCCGCTCCATCGCCAAGGATTGCCGCTAAATCGACGCGGCCTTTCTGAGTTCGGAGACGCTCGAGTAATGCATTTTGATCATCCTGCAGAGCCCGCTTGGCGCGCTTGATCGCATCTCGCCTTAGCGGAACCAGCACTGCTTCACACATACTGCGCTCGTCATCGGCACTATCGACGAGTTCAGTCTCAGGGGCAGAGTCGATGCCGCCAGAGTCTGGGTCGACTTTGAGAGCAATTGGCTCCTCTTTCTCGCTACCCGACGCTGACCCTGCTCCATCGGCACGAAGCCTCGCAAAAATAGACTCGACCTCTGGCGCATCCGCAGCCTCAGCCGAGTCCCCAGTCGAACCCTCAGCCGAATCCATCGTGACAGTGTTCACTGAACTCTCGATCTCTGCGAGAGTTACTTCATCGCGAATTATGACTTCTTGTGTAGTGACTTCTTGGAGTCCATCATCTGTCACGACAACAGTCACGGACTCGGTAACGGACTTACTGAGCGTCTCAGTAACCGCCTCCGTAGTACGCGTGCCCATTACAGGCTTGGATTCCTCTGTTATGCCGAGGCTCTCACGTACGCGTCTGCGAAGTCTGCCCCCGGAGGCTGGAGAGTTTGGAGGATCGCTACGTGGCGCCTCAGGTCCACTCTGCGTACTCGAGATTGGGGCAGTACTGATTACTACACGATTTAAATTAGGGGCATCTCCATTAGAGGCTTCTAAAGAAGGGGTCTCGGGGGCA
>JBAXPT010000174.1:0-4012 GCA_037132095.1 Actinomycetes bacterium | reverse complement strand
TGCAGAGCTCGAGGAGTTCCTAAGAGAGCAGGGTCTTGAATAAGGCAGGTCTTGAGTAGAGCAGGTCTAGGTCAGGAAGTCGTGGGCTAGAGCCGTCCATAACTCGGTCGATAGACGTAGTGATTCTTGGTCGACTCGCTCATCGTGCCCATGAAACATGGATGCAAAATCTTCAAATCGCAGACGCTCACTAAAGAGTCCGAATCCATACCCAACTGCACCAGCGCGACGGAAATAACGGTTATCGGTTCCGCCCACCATCATCATTGGAACTAGCGCAGAGCCTTCACATAAGCGCCCTGAGACTCTCGCCAACGAATCCCACAGCGGAGTATCGATCGGTGAGGCTGTCGCTACGTCATCCCTAATTGTGAGTTCGACCTCAGACCAGAGGTCCCCACATGCATCCTGAAGCATCAAACGCACATCCTCCGCGCTCTCACCGGGTAGAGCGCGAATATCAATGAGTACCTCTGCATGATCGGGGATGACGTTTACCTTCGAGCCACTCCGAGCAACATTCGGCGACATCGTTGTATGGGTACAGGAGTGGAATAGGCGGCTCGCCCCAATAGGCAGACCCTCAATTACCGCATCCAACTTCTCGGGATCTGCGAGCTCTGGAGGAAGTTGCATGCCCTCCACGAAGCTGCGCCAAGTGTTGCCTACCTTTGCTGGCGGTCGGTACTTCCCGATACGAGTAACAATCTCTGCAGCCTTTAAAAGAGCGTTATCTGTCCGGTGTGGCTGCGACCCGTGGCCAGGTGTGCCACGAACCGTCAGCTTGGTCCAGAGAGCGCCCTTCTCCTCCACCATTACAGGGAGGCGAATACCGCCGCGACTCCCCATCTGAAATCCTCCAGACTCGGTAATCACATTCTCTGTGCGAACTGCATCGAGTTCGTTCTCAAGAAGCCACTCTGCGCCCCATGTACCTGAAGCTTCTTCATCTGCAACTGCAAGGTACGAAAGTGTTCCTCGAGGCTTGAACCCTGAGTCGGCTAAGTGTTTAAACGCAACCATCATCGAGGCTGTGAGGTTGAGCATGTCAACAGCGCCACGCCCCCACACAACTCCATCGATCAGTTCGCCACCGAATGGATCATGCGTCCAGCCCGAGTCGTTAACCGGCACAACATCTGTATGCCCCATGAGCATTAGCCCCGGTGCAGTTGGGTCAGATCCCTCGATCTTTGCAAGCACACTGCGGCGCCCGGGGTGCGGCTCGTAGTACTCGAGCTCGAGACCCGATCCTTCGAGATAGCCCGTCACAAGATCGGCGCTACGGACCTCCCCACCTGAGTCAGGCGTGCCGTCATTGACGCAAGCATTACGAATAAAGGCCTGCAGTACCTCGGTTACCTCAGCGGTCGGGTCATCTAAAATGTTTGCCATTGCCTCAACCTAGCGCCGTAATAAGAATGTGTCTTACGAAACCGGGGCACTGCGGTAGATCATCACACCGTTATCGTCCCAGCGCTCCGTCAGGCCATCTCTGCGAAGGTGCTCGAGGTGAGCAAAGGTTTCGCTCTCGGCCATCACTCCCCAATGGCGTTCGGGGAAGACCTCGTGAGATAAGCGCTCCACACTCGCAGCGCCCACGGCAACTGACGCAAGATGAAGTGTCTCCATCCGCTCTGCATGGTGCTCCTTGATGGCATCCACGCGCCCTGGAACATCGGTAAAGGGGTGCCCATGCGCGGGTAACCCAAGTTTCACATTTGGAAGGTGTGCAACTAGATCGAGGGTCGCGAGGTAGGAGCGCAGCGAGTCGCCGACTGCCGAGCCTGCAACGTGAGGTGTAATTGTCGGCAGCACATGGTCGCCGGATAACAACACACCACTATCTGCATCCCAGAGGCAGAGGTGGTCAAGTGTGTGGCCTGGCGTGTGTACGACCTGCCACTCACGCCCCCCAAGAGTTAGTGGGCTTCCATGGCGAACGCGTCGAGTTGGGTCAGGAGGGCTAAATAGGAGTCTCTGTGCGCGCATCCTAAAACGCTGTTTCATAGGCAGGTCGGGGTGCTGACTCCCTCCCCACGCAGTAGGCCCTCCCCAAGGCACTGACTGACGCTGGTCTGAGGTTGTAATCTCATCAGAGGCACCGAGCGATGGAAGCTCTTCGAATGACTCTCCGTTGTAAGCAAGCGCCTCGTCGATGGCTTCTTGCTCTATACGATCTGCCTCCAGCTCGGAGAGAGTGTGCCCGTTGCGATCAAGTGACCACGTCGTAAATGCGCGGTGGGCAATTAACTCGCCACCCGACTCCTTACGTATTCTCCCTGCAGCACCAAAGTGATCCGGGTGCGAGTGCGTGACGATCACGGTATGGACATCTTTGACGCGAAACCCTGCAGACTTAAGTCGTGCCTTCAAGGTCTTCCAAGACTTTGGTCCAGGCAATCCGGGATCTACGACTGCGATTCCACGGTCGTCCATGAGCCCGTACATGTTCACGTGCCCAAGACCTGGCAGCCAGATCGGCAGCTGCATCCGAATTACGCCTGGGGATACCTCAAGAATTGTCTCTGAGGCTTGCTCCTGCTCCTGTTTTGGAAGGCGCTTTGGTGGCGCAACACGCTCCTCCTCAATAGAGGCAGGGTTCTCTTCACTGGAGCGTCCATGGCTGTGGGTCACGCAGGTGATGTTACCGGCCGGGTTCGCCTAACTGCTCCTCGGCGCTCTTCAAGAGTTCAGCGAAGGAGTTCTCGAGAGCAATTGATAACACTGGCAGGTCAGGGAAAGTGTCACGATCTACCAAAAGCCCGATATGCAGATTGCCGCAGTAAGAAAGTATCGCAATCCCAATTGAGAGATTCTTCGTCAAGGGAACAACTGGAAACGCCTCGAGCATGCGCCCCCCCATGCAGTACAGGGGCACCTGAGGCCCTGGCACATTTGTAACAACGAGGTTAAAGAATGGTTGGCGATGTGCAAGCCGCGCACCGAGCCCTAGAAGTGTTGGTGCTGCATAGTGGGTTAGGTCAAGAAGAAAAGACGCACCTACTGCTTGCTCGCGTTCCTTGAGGTCGAAGGTCGCATCTCGCACTGCCATTAAGCGTTCTACCGGGTCAGGTAGCCCAACTGGGAGCGGTACGAACATCGCAGAGACTCTGTTCCCTAACTGCATTCGTTCGGCATCGTCTCGCACTGAGACTGGGCAGAATGCTTTAAGAGTCATGCCATCAATCGGCTCACCGCGAGCCTCTAGTAAATCGCGAAGGCCACCAGATACGCCAGCAAGAATTACATCATTGATGGTTCCTCCGAATGCTTGGCGCACTCGGTGCACGTCGTCGAACGAAATCGTTACGCCATCAAATAACCTGTTTCGTCCAACTGAAGCGTTGAGCGATGTGCGCGGAGCAAGAGCGTCTGTGCCGAATAGTGAAGAGACTGAGCGCGCTATGCGCGTCGTGTTATCTAACGCACTCGCTGGGCCGCGCAGCCCGGCACGCAGCGACCTCACTATCTCCGCTGGCTCTGTAGCTCTCTCCCATACCGAATCAGCGAGGAGCCGGAACTCAGCTGGAGGAGGCTCCACTATCCAGCGCGGCGGTGCGAGAAACGCCGGCTCAGGTTGAAAATCAAGTAGCACAGTTGCAACATCAACGCCCGATACTCCATCGACGAGAGCGTGATGGGTCTTCTGGATCAGAGCAACGCGCCCTTCCTCTAAACCCTCGACAAACCAAAGCTCCCAGAGCGGTCGCGATCTGTCGAGCAACTGCGACTGCACGCGTGCTGTCAGAGTCATTAGTTGTTCGCGAGTGCCAGGCGAGGGAAGAGCAGTGAGTCGAACGTGGTACGCAATATCAAAGCGTGGATCGTCTACCCAGATTGGCCGCCCTTGATTCAGCGGAACAGCCTTAAGGATTCTCCTAAATCGTGGGATGAGGTGGAGTCGCGATGCAACGAGTCTGCGTGCGGCTGCGAGTTGAAACCTCCCAGTGCTATCGAAGAAACTCTCTCCCTCAAAAATAGATACCGCCCCAACGTGCATGGGGGTCTC
>JBAXPT010000173.1:0-4041 GCA_037132095.1 Actinomycetes bacterium | reverse complement strand
AGAACATCAGCTTCCCAAGCTGAGAACGCGAGTTCGATTCTCGTCGCCCGCTCCATACGGTGGTTCGTATCCCCCAACAGGGAAACGCCTGCTCGGGAATTTGCTACCCGTCGGCCAGTGTTTCCGCTGTTTGCCGTTCGAGGTCTTTAACAGTATCTCCGGTGTGCCCGCGAGTGACACCGCGAAACGTACGCCCTCACACAGATCCTTGGGTTCGAGATGACATTGGGTTCGCGAGGTCAGCGCCGTCACCACGCTCGTGCGAAAATGCGACAACACCGATTATCGCGGGCAAGCATCTGGCGAGTCCGGGTACCTTTGTCAGATCGACGCCGAGCTGCGGCCCGAGCAACCTATTCAGGGTGGTGCTTGAATGATCGACGACGTCGCGGAGGGTCCGCCTGTCATCAGCCGAATCGCGACGCGTGCCGCCCAGATCGGGTTTGACGCCTCATGCGATCCGAGGACGGGCTCCATGCTGAGGACGCTCGCGGCGAACCGCCCCGGGGGACGGCTGCTTGAGCTCGGGACCGGACCAGGCGTCTCAACTGCGTGGCTCCTCGACGGCATGGATTCAACAGCAACACTTACATCGGTTGAACTCGAAACGCCGCTGGTCGAGATCGCACGCGAGTTCCTCGGTGATGACCACCGCCTCACCCTCATCAATGCCGATGGCAGCGACGCCCTAAGAGACCTCGCTACCAGCCAATTCGACTTGCTCTTCGCGGATACCTGGCCCGGAAAATACTGGGGCCTTGACGAGGCACTTGCGCTTGTTGCCCCGGGTGGCCTCTACGTGATTGACGACATGCTCCCTCAGCCGAACTGGCCTGCCGGGCACGGCGAGAAGGTCGACGCGCTCCTCGAGAACCTTCGGAACCGTTCCGATTTCGTCATCACTCCAATGAACTGGGCGAGCGGCCTTGTCATTGCTGCCAAACGCTGACCACGTGGTCGAGTGCGGGCCGGCGAGCATGGGCAACGAGACAATAAAAAACCATGCAGCGTTCATCTGGTGCCTCGTCGACCGGATCCCGTTCACGTGCGACGGTACGACGGCACGACGGCACGACGTTTCTAACGAAGCCAGGCCGCCTAATGGTTGAGTGGGACTGGTCGCCCGACCTTGATCGCCTTCTGGCGACGTCGTACCGTTATCTGCTCCCCGTCCTCGACGAGCCGTAGACGACTTCAGCTTGGCATCAAGTACTGCGCGTCGTAGGCCGCAGCAAGGGCACGCAGTTCGCCGGCACAATCGCCAGAGAAACTTGAACCGTGCATGACGGCTAGGACGTTGGGCTCGAGATCGGCCAACTGCTCAATGACCGCGATGGTGGTTGGAGCCAGGGCGGTTGAGCGGAAGATGGCCTCGGCCTCCATCGCGGGCGCGACGATGCTCTCAGTCGTGAGCGGCGGACCTGCTCCGAGGTGTGTAAAGAGGTCACCGCAGAGAAGGGTTCGGGTGGTCTCCTCATAGAGCACACGAGCTTCCCAACCGTGAGGGACATGAGGCGTATCGATATGACGCATTCGCTTGCCACCAAGGTCCATGACCTCACCGTCAGCGAGCATCCGGGGCGGGCGATCACACATGTCGTTGAGCGAGACCAGACATCCCATCGCGCCGTGAGCCACCTGGGCATGCGGCGCGGCTGCGAGGAAGTCGTTCATCGAGCCGCACTCGTCTGCCTCGACATGTCCGAAGGTAATCCAACGGAGCTCCTCGACCGGCCGTATGCGAGAGATGGCCTCCGATACCAGCGGGAACATGGCCCGGGGTCCCGTGTGGAACAGGAGTGGCTCCTCGGCATCGACGAGGAACTGGTTGAACCCGAAACCGACCGGGGGCGCCGCCTCCTCCACCCAAGTGCATAGCCGGTAGATCCCGTCCGCGATCTCATCAACAGTTGTGTCCATGTGTCCCTCACTTCTTCGTCCGGTCAAGGCCCTAGCATCCTAACGCGTGGAGCAACGCCGTGCCTAGGGGCACTTCTGCGATAGTGCAGAACGGAGACACGTGGCAGCACGCGCGGGCTAGGCGCGAATAAAATTCTGTTTATGAACAAGCGACTCGGTGGCTGTGTCGAAGGAACGTCATCGGGGCAGCGCTCGGGCCGCTCCGATCACGGTCGACCCCAGAAACCCCGCACACTGGCGGCCGCCGCCGCGCTCTTGCAACTGCTAGCTCAGTCGATTCAAGCTCCCGGGTAGTCGACTACCGGCCGGCGGATCGCCTGCTCGGGAGTTTGCTACCCGTCGGCCAGTGGTTGCCGTTCGAGGTCTTCAACTCTGTCCCCGATCTTCCTGCGAGGAAAATTGCATGTGCCAGAAGCTGACGCAGCGTGGCGGTGAGTTACGGAGCCAAGGTTTCCTAGGGGAAGAGCACAATACCAGCCGTATTGCGATAGTTCGTAGTGCTGTAGTTCGTAGTGCCGTTTCCGAGTTGGCCCTCACTGTTGTCACCCCAACAGCGAATGGCCTGGGTTGACGCCAGTGAGCAACTGAAAGCTTTGCCGAGGGCTAGTTCCACATTGTAATTTCCATCTCCCTCGACATTTACGGGTTGCTGCCGATTAATGACCGTGCCATCACCAACTTGACCGGAATAGTTCAACCCCCAGCACTGCACGGCCTTTGTCGATTTTAAAATCGCACACGTGGTGAACGATGAAGTTGCGATGTTGGAGAACTCGTCATCGGAGTCGACTTCGACGGGAGCTTTCTTAAGAGAGAACGCGGTGGTTCCGGCTAAGGGATTGTTTCCCAATTGACCCCAGACGTTAGAGCCCCAGCAACTCGCTCTACCTGAAGTATTTAGAATGCAGGTATGGCGCGAGCCAACGGCGAGCGAGGCAACATCGACCAAATTGCTCTCATCAGTCAGAGATTTGTGCACAGAAACTGGCAATGACGAGTCCTTTGACTCTCCGTTACCTAGTGCGCCGTACTCGCCGCCTCCCCAGCACTTAACTGACGTATCAGACAACAAGGCGCAGGTGTGGTCGCCGGCAGCCGAGATTGCTACCACATTTTTTAGGGAGACAGTAGAAAAGGGTGAACTATCTAACAACACACGGGAAGCTTCATTGGTGATATTCCTTAAGGGTGGATCCGTATAGCCCCTTCCGAGTTGACCCTTATTGTTTTTACCCCAGCAAGAAACCCCTCCGTCATTCTTTAGGGCACAGGTGTGGTTGTCCCCAGCAGCGATCGCCTTGACGTTTTCCAACGGATCGGCATCGGCTGCGCTGCAGCATCCAACTTTAACAAAGGTGGGCGCCCACGGGTCGCCCGGGTAGCTGTTCGTTTGCCAACTATCGTTACGACCCCAGCACTTAACACGCCCGTCATTGAGAAGTGCACACGTATGATTTAGGCCAGCGGCCAGTGATCGGGCATCGGAAACATCACTTGTGGGGACCTGCACCGGAGTAGAGGTCAAAAGCTGGGGAGGGAGGCGATAAGTCTCCTCTACGCCCAACTCGCCGTAATAGCCTTTCCCCCAACACCACACTGTGGAGTCTGCACGAATAGTGCATACGTGTTCATTGCCGGCAGCCAGTCGCGAATTCTCCCCTAAGTTAGAGGCAATAGTTCCAGATCGAGATCCGCCTACCCCGCCGCTGGTTTTGACTACCGCACCGACGGCAACTAGGGCCATAATCACCGCACCAACTATCAACAGTCGTCGAGATTTGCTCAACGGCGAGTTCACGGCTTGCGAGGAATCACTTGAGAGTATTGAGGGTTCTGACATGAGATCAATCCTTGAGTTGAGGTATGAGAAGGTAAACGCCTGACTCGGCCTAGGGAAGGAGCGGAATCGGCGTAAATGCTGGAGATCCCCCAACCCGATTGCTCGCCATCTCCCGCGGCCTCTGGACCCGCTTAGTCGATACCGGCTGATGCGAAGTGCTCCTCACGAGCCGCCAAAGCCGGAGCGAGGCTCTCTAACCACACGGCCCGAGCTTTACCTTCTCTATCGGTCGCTCTCCCTGCCGATTCTCGGTGGTGCTGCTTAGCAACGTCGTATGTAGG
>JBAXPT010000172.1:0-4083 GCA_037132095.1 Actinomycetes bacterium | reverse complement strand
TACTCCAGGAGAATTAGCCCCAGGTGCTCCGGATACCCTCATCGGGATGCTCACAGATATGGGCCTGCGATTTGAGTGACGAGCAGCTCCCAGAGACTTCTGATCTAATAAGTCGGGAAATTACAGCACCACGAAACTTCCTTGAGCGCTTCGTACGCGTCGAGACTCGCGCCGCTGGGCTAATTCTTGGTGCCGCTGCACTTGGGGTCTTGATTGCCTCCATGCCATTTGGGGCCGACTTCACTCACCGCCTGGAGACCTCACATCTGAGATCCATAATCTCGGAGGTCGCGATCACCGGCTTCTTCCTACTCGTCGGCCTCGAACTACGTAGAGAGGCTGCACACGGCGCTTTGTCAGGAGCAATCGCTCGAGTATGTGCATTCGCTGCAGTTGCAGGGATGGTCGCACCCGCAGCCATCTATCTGCTCCTCGTGCGATCACCATCGACCCCCGGCGCAAGTAGCGGCTGGGTTGCTGTCGTGGCTACGGACATCGCAGTAGCAACTGCGATTCTTGCTATCTCAGGCGGCTCAGGAAGGTCTCGTGCGACACACTTAAGGACCATGCTTCTTACGATTGCGATATTCGATGATATAGGCGCTGTCTTCGCACTTGCATTCTTTGGAAGCGATGCACCCAACCTCTGGCTATTACCGCTAATTATTGGAGTAATCGCTGCGTACGCGGTCCTCGCTAAGCGCCTGCACCTCGGGGGTTGGGCAGTCGCCGCAGCGGCCGCGACTGTATGCATACTCTCCATTCAGGCAGGCATACATCCATCGCTAGCTGCATTCGCCGTTGGGTGCGCGGTACCTCGAATCAAATCCCCAGGCAGAGAGGAACCAATCGACGAGCGCATCGAGCGCGCCTGGCACCCTTGGATTGCAGGTGTGCTCCTCCCGTTATTTGTATTCGTCAACACACTCGTTCCAGTGAGACTCAGCACTAGCTCCCCAGCGATACTCATCGCGTTTACGGCGGCTGCGATCCTCTTAGGGAAGGTAATCGGGGTTGGTGGCGTGCTCCTAGTGGCGCGCAGGAGTATTGATATCTCGATAGGCGAGGCCATCACCGTTGGAGTGGCAGCAGCCGCAGCATTAACTGTCGCAATAATCGGCGTTGAGGCGACGCTCTCTGGAACCGTAAACGCACAGCCAGTCAGCATCGGCATTCTATTGGCAACCCTCATCGCTGTAATCGCAGGAGTCGCAGTCGGTCGAGCCACAAACCGTAAGAGCGTCTCTAGTTCGACCTCACACGAATTGTAAGCAATCGAATCGATCTCCAACCCGCTGTCCCAAAGAGTATGAAGGCCGAGAATACGATGTTGAAGACCGAGAACATCGTGTGGCTTGTAAATCCTCTAAGGAGTCCGCCCAGAATCGCTGTGGCGATGATCGTTCCAATAAGGCGTAGCCATGTGCGATCCACGCTTAAATATAGGCGAGTCGTGACTCCTGAGATCATCCATGCAAGCGCAAACGGCCAAAGCACTGTAAGAAACCAGATGGGGCCGGTTGAGTCGAGTCCGTGCCTATTACGCCCTACCGCAACGAATGTAACTATCACTAAGAGATCAGCGATTGGGGCCCAGCGAGTCGGATGCTTTAATGACATGCGGCTCAGGCTAACTACCCACTCCACCTGCGTAGGAATAACCAAGTATTCCGAGTGAGGTTCGCCGCTTAGCCTCCCGTATCCTCTGCACTATGAGCGAACTCAACTATCCGGCCTTCGACGCAGATAACCACTACTACGAGGCGCTTGATGCGTTTACACGACACCTCCCCGCCGGGGCTGGTCCTCGTACTGTGCAGTGGGCGCAGATTGATGGGCGTATGTACCCGGTAGTCGGCGGAAAAGTCAGCCGAGTCGTAACCAATGCAACCTTCGACCCAATCGCTAAGGCCGGAGCGCTTCATGATTATTTCCGCGGCAACCCTGAGCAGAAGTTTCCACTCGATTTTCTCAAAGAGCGCGAGCCGATTCGCCCTGAGTATCGCGACCGTGATGCTCGCCTTGAGGTATTGACAGAGCAGGGTGTCGGCGAGTGCTGGATGTTCCCAACGCTTGGGATGCTCTACGAACAGTTGTTAAAGCACGACACTCCGGCAGTAGAGATCGCATTCCGTTCGTTCAATCGCTGGGTTGAAGAAGACTGGGGATTCAACTACAAGAACCGCATCTTCGCAGCGCCATACATTTCGCTATGTAGCCCCGAGTTCGCAGTAGCCGAGCTTGAGTATGCACTCGCCAACGGTGCTCGGACTGTTGTGATGCGACCAGCCGCAGCCTTTACTGCAAATGGCCCTCGTACACCCGCCGACCCGATCTTCGATCCGTTCTGGGCGCGTGTCAACGAGTCCGGAATCACGGTGGTCGTGCACGCTGCAGACTCTGGCTACGTTGCAAACGGCTATGCGGCCGAGGGGTTCGCTGCGACATTTGAGGGAGCAGACCGCCCAAGTATCAACATGCTCACCATGGAGCGCGCCATATACGACTTCTTGGCCTCGCTCATCTTTGACCGCCTCTTCACACGCTTCCCGAATATTCGCATTGCCTCTGTGGAGAATGGCTCAGAGTTTCTCCCCGACCTATTCCGCAAATTGTCCTCAACCCACAAGCGCATCCCAGGCTTCTTCCCTGAAGACCCGATCGAGACATTCCGCCGCAATATTTGGATCAACCCATTCTGGGAAGACAACCCATACGAAATCGCATCCCTTGTTGGGGAGGATCGTGTGATTTTCGGCTCCGACTGGCCACACATTGAGGGCATGCCTACCCCTCTTAACTATGCCGGAGAGCTAACCGAATTTCCGGAGGCGACACAGAGATTAATTATGCGAGATAACGCCCTTGCGCTGACGGAACTACGGCCTTCCGTCTAACGTCTGACCCCATGACGAAGACTCAAGAGACCTCAACCTCCCCAAGCGGCACCACTGCGACCGAGACTCCCAAGCGCAGGTGGCGCACAATGGTCGCATGGGTTCTTCTCATCCTCGGGATCATCCTCACCCCGATAACAGTGGTCGGTGTATGGAGTCGCAACCAACTCCTAGATACAGACCGTTACGTCGCCACCATCACTCCCCTCGCCTCAGACCCAGCCATTCAAGAAGCGATCGCAACATCGGTGAGTACAAATATCTTTGCTGACAATCGCGTCAGTGATGCTCTTCAAGACCAACTCCCTGATGCACTCGACTTTCTCGCTAACCCAGCGGCGACCGCTATGCAGCAGGCCACTTACAAGATCACATTGAAGGCAGTCGAGGATAAAAAGTTTGAGACTGTCTGGATTCAGGCAAACCGCGTCGCGCACAAGAGCCTTGAGAATGTCTTGACCGGCGATGGAAACATAACGATTCAAACGAAGAAAGGCGAGGTCACCATAGACCTCTCTCCAGTCTACAAAGAGGTCTCAAAGAAGTTAGAGAAGACATCATTTGGAGTAACAAGCAAAATTCCGTTCAACCTGATCCCAACAGACTTCGTACTCGCTCGCGCGGATGGCCTTGTAACTGCCCAGGGAGCGACCAAGGCATTGAACTCGGCTGCAAATATCTTGCCGTGGCTAATCATCGCTCTATTCGCAGGCTCAATCGCAGCGGCCAAAGACCGCCGCAAGGGGGCCTTCCGAGTGGGGCTCGGCCTCGTGGTGGTCTCACTACTGCTCGCCGCGGCACTAAGCCTTGGGCGCAGTGAATACGTAAACGCTGCAGCGTCTACACCGACCGGGCAGGCGGCTCAAACATCCGTCTACAACATCACGCTTCGTTTCCTCTTCATGATTAATCGCATCGTGATGCTTATCGGCCTCGTAGTAGCGATCACGGCCGGGGTGCTCGGCGAGTCCCGTGCAGCCATAAAGATTCGCGCGGTTTTCACTGGGCTTACTAACCGCGCAGGATCTACTGGATCAGAGCATGGAGTCCTCGGCGGGCCGATTAGCAACTTCGTCGCAGGTAACTTGGTTCTCCTGCAATCCATCGTTGTAGTCATAGCGTTCACAGCATTCGTATTCATCTCGGCACCGAGCCCGATGACAGTTGTATGGCTAGCGCTAATAAC
>JBAXPT010000171.1:0-4101 GCA_037132095.1 Actinomycetes bacterium | reverse complement strand
AAGATGCCCTTGCCGGTGTGCTTGCAGGAACATGGGGTGCAGAGCCCGATGCGCTCGCCCGCCTTACCCTGAACTTCGACCGGCTCCTGAGTCGCAGTAACGCGATGGTCACAAATATTCTCGGAAGCCCAGACCGCCCTGAGACTCCACATTTTGCAGCCTCTGCTTTTGATCCGGTAGTCGGTGACGCTGAGGCTCTGGCAGACCGGGTCCGCCAGCTTCGTAACTCTGGCGTGCGCGTTGTTGTTGCCGCTGAGGGCCCAGCGAGCGCGCGACGCCTATCTGAGGTCCTCACCAACGAGAACATCGATGCTCCTTACTTGGAGATCCCTCTCGTCACGGCGGGTGCGGTGAGTGTTGTTGTCGCGCCGATAGAGCGAGGTGTTGTCTCCGTAGCCTCGGGCATTGCGCTCATTGCAGAGGCGGATCTATCTGGGAGGAGACGAGTTCACCGCAAAGCTAGAGGTGCTCGCCGCTCCGCTGATTACTACGACGATCTAAAGGTCGGCGATTATGTCGTTCATCAGGTGCACGGTGTTGGGCGTTTTGAGGGGATGGGGAAGCGCTCCATAGGTGGAGTGGAGCGCGACTACCTCATGCTTGCTTATCGAGGTAGTGATCGCTTATATGTCCCGACTGATCAGATCTCAACAGTGCGTAGATATACCGGTGGCGATAGCCCATCCCTCTCTCGAATGGGTGGCGCCGAGTGGCAGAAAACTCGAAGCAAGGTTCGTAACGCGGTAGCCGCAATCGCTGCTGAACTCGTGACGCTTTACCGAACCCGTCTGGCTACACCAGGGCATGCGTTTGGGCCTGATACGCCGTGGCAGCGCGAGATGGAGGATGCCTTCCCATACGAAGAGACGCCGGATCAAATGCAGGCCATTATCGAGGTTAAAGAAGATATGGAGCGCTCGACTCCGATGGACCGGCTTGTCTGTGGCGATGTTGGTTACGGCAAGACTGAGATCGCTATCCGCGCAGCCTTCAAAGCGGTGCAGGAAGGTAAGCAGGTTGGGGTATTAGTCCCGACAACGCTGCTTGCGAATCAACATGGTGAGACTTTTCGTGAACGCTTCTCGGGATTTCCAGTGCGTGTCGAGGTGCTCTCTCGTTTCCTAACGACGAAGGAGCAGAACGTCGTTGTTGAGGGAGTGACTACAGGGCAGGTCGATATCGTCATCGGTACCCATCGCCTTCTCTCCGAGGATCTTGCATTCAAGGACCTAGGGCTTCTCATTATTGATGAGGAGCAGCGATTCGGAGTCGAGCATAAAGAGAAAATCAAACACCTACGTGCCCATGTTGATGTTCTTACTCTCTCGGCGACTCCGATTCCACGCACGTTAGAGATGAGTCTCACTGGAATTCGAGACCTCTCTTTGGTGCAGACGCCGCCAGAGGAGCGTCAACCGATCCTCACCTATGTAGGTGAGTACGACGAGCGGGCTGTCTCTGAGGCGATTCGACGCGAACTCCTGCGAGAGGGGCAGGTCTTCTATGTCCATAACCGGGTGCAGGATATTGATCACGTAGCGGAACAAATTCGTGAGCTAGTGCCAGAGGCGCGCGTTGTGATTGCTCATGGGCAGATGGATGAGGGGTTGCTCGAGAGAACGGTCATCGATTTTGCGGATCGGAAGTCAGATGTCTTGGTCTGCACAACAATCGTCGAGAGCGGTCTCGATCTTCCGATGGCGAATACCCTGGTGGTCGATAGAGCAGATCTCCTTGGTCTTGCACAGCTTTATCAATTGCGCGGGAGGGTTGGGCGACGCGGTCACCGCGCATATGCATATCTCCTGCACCCTCGAGATAAAGCACTATCAGAGGAGGCATACGAGCGGTTGAAGGCGATCGGCGAGTTTACGGATCTTGGTTCGGGGTTCAAACTCGCCATGCGTGATCTAGAGATTCGTGGTGCTGGAAATATGCTTGGTGGAGCGCAGAGTGGTCATATTGCCGCAGTCGGATTTGATCTCTACTGCGAGCTTGTCACCGAGGCGGTTAGCGAACTAAAGGGTGAGCGCATTGAGCAGCCGTTTGATGTGGTTTTGGACCTGCCGGCCGATGCACATCTTCCCCGCGATTATGTCGAGCGTGATGATGTGCGCATGGAGGCATACCGCCGCCTTGCCGGTGTAGAGAGCCCTCAAGATGTCGATGACATCGAGGCCGAGTGGCTAGATAGGTATGGGCCGCCACCTGCGGCAGCAGATGCGCTCCTCGACGCAGCGCGACTGCGCGCCGAGTGCGTCAGGCTGAGAATTAGCAACGTAAGCATTATGCGTACAACAGCGAGACTCGTGGGGCTCTCGCTCCCTGAGAGTCGCAAGGTACGCCTAACACGCCTTGCCCCGAAGTCCATAGCGAAGGAGTCGGAGGTTGTGATTCCCTTAGATGCGCCTCCGAACCGTGTTGTTGGTGCGTTAACAGCGCTCCTAATGGAGTTAATTCCTCCCGAGGATACTGCCTAAAAGAGTTGAAATATTCGAGCATTCCGGGAGCAAGAGTCTTGCCCGAACCCACTAGACCCCTTGGGCGCCGGTAGCATCTCCAATTCATGAAGAATCGATCGCTCAGACTCATCTCGCTCTTACTCGTCTCTCTTTTTGCTGTTACCGCTAGCGCATGTGGTGCGCTTGATGGGTATGCAGCAAAGGTCAACGGAGAGGTTTACTCACAGGCGGCCTTCAAAGCCGACCTAAAGGCACAGCGAGACAACAAGGTTTTTTATGACACCGTGACAAAGGCAGCTGGGACTACTAGCAGCGCCGGCACGATTAGCACGCAGATCGCGAACGACTGGTTGACGAATGTTGTCTATCAACTAGTTCTTAGCCAGGCGGCCAAAGAGAAGAAGATTAATCTG
The DNA here is from genome assembly GCA_037132095.1 of Actinomycetes bacterium. Lineage (GTDB taxonomy): Bacteria > Actinomycetota > Acidimicrobiia > IMCC26256 > IMCC26256 > IMCC26256. The sequence continues at coordinate 1,226 of JBAXPT010000171.1, read as the reverse complement.
ACCGATCAGGATCTAAGTTCCGTTGAGGCGGAGTTTGCCCAGAGCACCGCCGGGTGGAGCGCCTTCCCTAAGAGTTTTCGCTCAAAGATTGTGAAAGCAACTGCGCTTACTCGCGGCCTTCAGGCCAACATCGTCGGGGAGCGCTCGCCGAGCGAAGCAACCGTAGAGGCTTTCTACGCACGTAATGCTGACCGCATCTGCCCAAGTCAAAAAGTTGTCCTACATGTCCTCGTCGCTACCCAGCCTGAGGCGATTGCTATCGAGAACTCGCTCAAGGGCGGAGGCGACTTTGCTGCGATTGCGAAGGCCCAGTCAACGGATACAGGTTCGTCCGCGGCTGGAGGAAGCCTTGGCTGCCTAGCCGCAGGGAGTTTTGTCACAGAGTTTCAGAATGCAGCAGATGCACTTGCTCCCGGAGAGACCTCCGCTCCAGTGCAGTCGCAGTATGGCTGGCATGTGATCCGCGTTCTCCCTGCGAGTTACGCGTTGCTGACTGATCAAGTGCAGCAGGCTTACTCGCAGATCGCTCAATCAACCTTTAATACATGGTTCCAGAAGAAGCTAGCGAAGGCCGTAGTCAAGATTGACTCCTCATATGGAGTCTGGGCGAATGGTGAGAACGGTTACGCCGTTTCTTCTAAGCCAGCCCCCAAAGTCCGCGAGCTACCGGCAAAAACCTCTGGGTCACAAGGCATCACGGGCGCTACTGGTAACTCAACGCCGTGATCCCCAAAGTCGTTGTCGTCGGGCTAGGCCCGGGAGGCGCCGACCTAGTGATGCCGCGAGCATTAGTTGCACTGAGAGGAGCCCCTGTGCTGGTGCGCACTGAGCGCCACCCTGCGGTCCAAGAACTGCGAGATGCAGGGATAGAGATGCTCTCGCTCGATGACGTCTATGAAACTGCTCCCGATCTTGATGCTGCGTACGCGGAGATTGTGCGGCGCGTTGTTGAGGCAGCAGTTTTTTCAGGGAGTGTCGTGTATGCAGTTCCCGGGAATCCTGGGGTTGCAGAGCGTGCTGTAGGGATGCTGCGAGTGCTTGCAACTGCCGGAGAGATAGAGCTTCAGATAGTGCCAGGGCTCTCGTTCGTAGATATTGCTTGGGCTCGCATTGGGGTGGATCCAATGGCAAATGGTGCGCGAGTTGTAGACGGAAGAAACTTTGTTGTATCTGCCGCAGGGCGAAGTGGAGCATTACTGATAGCGCAGTGCGACTCTAAGTTTGTG
>JBAXPT010000170.1:0-4166 GCA_037132095.1 Actinomycetes bacterium | reverse complement strand
ACGCGCCTCGGTCCGGTTGGTTTGCAGGTTGTTTAAACCCTCGCACCAACCGAACCGACTGCCCGGTCACGCGTTCGGGTCGCTCTTGGGCTGCTCGTCTTGACTTCTCCGACTGTCACGCAACGCCTGCTTCTTATCGCTCAGCAGTTGACTGGTATTAGCGAAAGCATCTCGCGTCCCAGATGCCGATTTAGAGAAGTGAGTCATACGAGCATGGTCATAACCCATTGCCCGAGCATCAGCGAATGCCTCTAGGTCCGCAGAGAGGAATGAAAACTCCCATCCATCTGCCTGCCGCTGCTCGACGAGAGTCTTGATGGCATCTCGAGTGAACTCCGTTGATTGGTTCTCATGCCCATCAGTGATGGTGACAAAGAGGATGTCCTCAGCGGGTAGCCCAGCGTCTGCTCGCTCACGCTTCTCCCGATCTGCTCGCGTTATCAGCACACCGGTTGCATCGAGCAGTGGTGTGCCACCACGAGGTTGATAAGAGTTTTGGTCGAGCTCGACTACCTCGCGAAGAGGTACGCCGGATGCAACTACATTGTTGGGCTCAACAGAGTCGAAGAGCACAACAGTTGCTCGGCTCGCATCCTCTGCCTCGGCGCGCTGATCTGCGAGCAGAGTATTAAAGCCCCCGATTACATCGCCTCGAATTGACTCCATCGAGCCGGATACGTCGATGAGTACATATATATGTACGGGTACTGCCGCAGGGGTTGGAGTGGAGTCCGCTCCCGTGTTACTAGTTGGGTCTGGGGTAGTGCTCATGTGTTGCTCCTCTCGGGCATCTGCCCGGGTTTTTAGGTTGTTGGAACTTTGGGTTGACTAGCTGTTTGGATATAGGTAGGGCTTATGCGGCGATCACGGATAGGCATACGAGTTGGTTCTCGAATGTGAGTCCCTGTGCTGCAACTCGTGAAGAGTTGAAGCGGAACTCGGTACCGACACCGATTCCGTCATTGCTCTCTCCACCAGCTTTTAGAACCTGGCGGACAAAACGCAGCGCACGAGAGATCGATGGTCGTGAACCGTCGATGCTCGAGGGCACATCAAATGCAATCGCAGCGAGCACCTCGTCCCAGTAAGTGGCGAGCGTCTCCGTACGATCGAATAGCTCCGCATTGATGATTCGTCCACCGATTGCGATTACAACCCCGGTCTGACCAGGGAGAGGGCGAAGGTGGCGCAGAATAGCGACGGCATTATCTACTGTCGTAAGTCGTGCATCGATGTGCTCTGACGGAGCGTGCTCGCCAATCTCAAGTAGCGAATTTGTCTCGGCGTTAATCAGCCTCGACTGGAGAACGTGGTCTACCTGTGACCAGACCTCGCCCTGGTTGACCCGACGTGGAGTGCCATGTTCTGTGAGGCCAACACTCTGAACGACTGCTCGACGCACATTACGTGGAAGCCTCTGTGTGCTGCGCCCAAATGTACGCCCACGCTCGCCGTGCCAGCGCCCTGACTCAACACAAGCAACTGGCACTGGAGTTGTCCCTGGAATGAGTAAGACCGGCACGGTAACTGTGCGGTTTTGGTAACCACCCTCGACGATCTCGCCGTCGGTTACGAGCACCGGGATTGTTCCGGTATTCGTAAACAAAAGCGTAGGCACTGTCTCTTGGGTTGCCTCTTCGATGAGGAGCGTCCCAGCTGCGATTGCGTCGCGTGCGGATATATAGGTAAGCGGAGCGGCGCCATGGTTATAGATCGGATAGAGGCTCACTGGCCCGACTGTTTTGGGTGATCCGATACTGATGGTCTCGATACTTGAAATTAGTGCTGTCATATTTTTGTCCTTTGTTGGAATGATGAGGCTTGCGGCTTTGTTGACTGAGTTGACTGGAGTGAATCTCTAGAGGTCATGACACGATCTCCGGTGAGACGATCTCTGTGGCGTCTGAGTCGCTGCTCCAGATGCGCTCTCCGTAGAAATGCAGAAGCGCATCGGGTGCATAAATGACACGGGTTACGGGGCGTGCTTCTCGTATCGCATTGAGCGCAGCAACTGGTTCCCAACCGGCTTCGAGCAACAATCGGAAGGCAAGTGACGGCCCACGATTGATGCCGGCGGCACAATGTACGAGAAGTACCGAATCTGGATCCGTGAGTGCGGTACCTAGATCTCGAAGCGCTCCATCGAACCACTCAGGCTCGCGCTCTAGACCGTCGTCATCAGTCGGGGCGTATATGTAGGTGATGTGTGGAGCGTGCAGTGCAACGAATTCTTCATCGCTGTCTTCAATTCTGCAATCGACAATGTGGGTCACCCCCGCATCGACCCACTGGCTAAGACGGTTTGCCTTCTCGTTTAGGGAGTCTCCAAGTCGGCAACTAAGGATCAAGCCCTTATGGACTGTGTCGATACTGCGGAGGGATTCATATGTGGAGCCAACTCGCTTGAGGTCGTGATTGTGCTGAGCCTCTAATAGGAGATTGAGGGTCTCGAGTGGAGTTCTTGAACTTGTAGCGGTCTGCTCGGTGACGGTCTGAGTAGTGATGGTCTGCTCGGTGATGGTCTGCTCCTCTGCTCGTTCAGTGGACTCGACGGCCCAGGCGGTGATGCGTGCTGCGTGGCTAGCTCGCGCTGATGGGCGGCTCGAGTGGCGCCTCTTGCTGGCACTCAAATTGGTGTTGCTGCCGATTGGGGCGCTCTCCGGGTTCTGTTTCATCTATTTCTCCTCTTTTGGGTTCGAATTATTCTTATTTATCTAAAACTATGTTGATTTGGCCTATGGGGTTACTGGCCTGGTTTTTGGTGATGAGTAATACTCCCATGGGGGTGGGACATTTAACCCTGAGAGGTCAGTCCAGCTCTTCTACTCGGGGGGTATAACCGCCCTAAATCTATTTTTATTCCCGATTCATAAATAAGAATATTTAGGCTAGGGTGCGGGCATGGATATCACTTGGGATGAACTAACCAGGGTTGAGGCCCAGATCCATGGGGCCCGTGGGTATGCAGATGCCTACCGACGCCTCCTCTACCACTCGGCTCGCAGGGTCCTTGAGGCCAATGGATTTGTAGACCTAGAGGAGTCGGGGGAGTTCCCGATCGACCGTGCATCGGTTGAGGCACAAGCCGAAAAATTCCGCTACGAGAGCGCCTCGGATCCAAAAGGCAGGAGGTCGACCGCCAGTAATTACGCAGATAACTGGGTGAGGTTTGCTGGTTGGGTGCGGCGTTACCTGCGGCGCGAGGCTCAGGGGAGAGCCGAGGATTATCTCGCCGAACTCCGCCGCGGTTCTCGAACCTCCAAGCGCTCTTCAGGGCTTGTGGGGGCTAGGCGCTTATCCGGTGTAGCTCGCCGTGGAGAGAGTTTTTCATCTCAGCGAATGGAGCTCGCAGCTGATTTTGAGCTTCCTTCATTCTCGGAGCCTCCGCAGATGATGATGACTCCGCCTCGAGAGCAGATGCGTTCACAGATACGGTCTCAGATCAACGAGACTCACCGCGTTGCGGTAAAGACAAGTTTCGGCTTATTCGAGATGGAGCTTCCGTATGACTTGTCGCCAGAGGATGCGGTGCGGATTACATCCGCGATACTGCGCTTAGTGGAGTAATTGCGGTTAGAGGCTTTTTAAAGCAGATTTATGCCTCTTGGCTAGGCGATTGATTTCATCTCAACAACAAACCAAAGCGTCTCACCTGGAGCAATGGCGGGCGTTGGTGGGTTATCCCCGTACGCGAGATTTGCTGGAATGCCTAGTAGGCGAGTGCCGCCGGCCTGCATTCCGAGAAGACCTTGGCTCCATCCTTGGATCACCCGGTTGAGAGGAAATGTTGCCGGTGCTCCATTTGCATATGACGAGTCGAAGATTTTTCCAGTCGAGCAAGAGACGCCGATGTAATCGACTGTAACGCTCGATGTCGCGACTGCGGCAGGGCCTGTTCCAACGACAAGGTCTTTGATTAGAAGCGATGTTGGTGCGGGGCCAACCTCGATCGGAACCGCCGGGGAGCCCTCCGGGAGAGCCTCGGAGACGGCGACGCATGGCTTGCCTGCTGCAGATTGGGCCTGAGCTGTAGTGGTGGAGGTGGTCGTCGGGTCTGCCTTGGGGCTACTTCCAGCACATGAAGCAATCCCTACGGTGCTCACCATTGCTGCGATTAGGCCTGCTACTACAAGGCGTTTCCAGGTTCCGTTGCTCTGAGTCATGGA
>JBAXPT010000169.1:0-4190 GCA_037132095.1 Actinomycetes bacterium | reverse complement strand
TCATCGCTCTGCAACACCAACGGCTCGCGCCAAGCGACGCTCTGGTCATCGACTTCATGCACATCAAACTCTTGAGTAAACGAAGATACAAATGCCTCGGCGACAATCTCCATAAGACTCTTAGTGCTCTCGGTGCTACCTGAAGTAGCTCCAGCAGGGCCATCGAGATCGGAGAGAACTTTGGATAGCGATGTGACCCCACGATCTGTGATTCCACACGGAACTATGTGGTCAAACATTGAGAGGTCTGTATCGACATTGATGGCGACTCCGTGGCGGGTACGCCGGCCCTCGACCTTTACCCCCACTGCGCATACCTTCGCTCCACCAATCCAAACGCCAGGGTAATCAGGGTCCGTATAAGCATCAAAGCCGATAGAGGCCAGCGCATGCAGAACTACTTGCTCTAGTTGACGAACATAGGCCACCGAATCAACCAGCCCACCTCGCCAAATCGGCAGGTCAATAATGGGGTAAATGACTAGTTGCCCGGGTCCGTGATAGGTCACATCGCCACCACGGTCGACACTGCGAAGAACAGCACCTACCGATTCAGGGGCCACCAGAACATTCTTGTCATCTCCACGGCGACCAAGAGTGTAGGTATGGGGATGCTCTAACAGCAGTAAGTAGTTGCCTGATCGAGAGTGAAGCGAACGTGCTAGCGCATCCGCCTCGTCATAAGAGACTCGCCCAAGCCAACGCACATTGAGACGCTCAATCATGCGAGTTCGGGATCCCAGTCGCGCGTCTCGATATTGGTACGTACCGCATGGAGAAACGCAGCAGCGTACGCACCATCAAATGCCCTGTGATCCCAGGTCAATGCGAGAATTCCCACATGGTGAATCGCTATTGCATCGCCGCCATCTGCATCGGCGACAACAACAGGCCGTTTACGAATGCCATCAGTAGCAAGAATTGCGACCTGAGGCTGATTGATGATGGGGAGTGTCATATAGGTCTCGAATGGACCCATATTCGTAATTGTGAATGTTCCTCCAACGAGTTCATCCGGCTTGAGCCGCTTAGAGCGAGCGCGCGAACCCAAGTCTCGAATCTCGCGAGCCAGTTGCGTGAGACGCTTGCCATCTGCATCCCTCACAACCGGCGCTACCAGCCCGGCGAAATCTAAGTCAACAGCAACAGACAAATGTAAGGCATGATGCACAACCATCTGCTCCGCATCAAGCGAGGAGTTGACTATTGGAAATTCATGGAGTGCATCTGCAACAGCGCGAACGATGAAAGGAAGATAGGTGAGGCTAAATCCCTCGGCCTCTCTAAACTCAGCGCCGTGAGTTTTACGTGTGCGCTCCACCTGCTCGAAGTCAACCTCCACGCTTGTATAAACATGTGCACTAGTTGCCTTGGATCGGGTCGTGTGCTCAGCGGTAATCCTGCGAACATTTGAGAGCGTGATTACTTCATCTCCACGCTCCATTCGAGGCTTAGGCTCGGTCACTGCCTTCTTAGGGGCTGGTGATGCGGCCTCAACATCGTGCCTAGTAATTCGGCCACCCTCACCCGTTCCGAGTATTTCACTGACTTCTAGACCGCGCTGTGTAATTAAGCGACGCACTACCGGAGACGTGACAAGCCCTCGCACTGGAGTGGGGGCTTCTATCGAGCCTTCGTCATTTGTGGCGCTATCAGCACTCGGCTGCGCAGCACCTTTAGTTGCAGCGGTGGCGACGGCCTCTTCTGTGACCACAGCGAGCCGTTCTCCAACGGGGACTGTTAATCCCTCAACAACGAGAATCTCGGTAACGACTCCTGCAATCGGGGATGGGACCTCTGTATCTACTTTGTCCGTTGTGACTTCATATAAAGGCTCGTCAGCCCTCACATGCTCGCCGACTGCCTTAAGCCAACGAGTGATCGTTGCCGAGGTAACCGTCTCGCCGAGTTGGGGCATTGTGATGTCCACTAAATCTCCTCAAGCATGAAGGGATCGACCGGTCAGAGCAAGAACACTCTCTCCAAATAGTTCTCCGAGCGTTGGATGAGGCTGGATGAGAATTGAGAGATCATCAACAGTCGCCTCCCAGTTAACCGCCAAATAACCAGGCCCAAGGAGCTCAGTAGCCATTGGTCCAACTATGTGTACCCCAAGAATCACGCCATCGGTATTCGCAATTATTTTCACAAGACCATCTGCCTGATCCATGATCTGTGCCCGAGCATTACCTGCAAAACGATGAACGCTCACCACTACATCTTGACCGGCTGCGCGCGCAGCGTCCTCGGTGGGTCCGCAGAACGCGACCTCCGGATGGCAGTAGATCCCCCACGGGACTCGGCTGTAGTCAATTGGGCGCGGGCTCTCTCCAAGAATCGACTTTATGGCAACGATGGCCTCTGCAAAAGCAACGTGAGCAAGCTGTGGAGTCGCCACAACATCCCCCACTGCATAGACCCCTGCAACAGTGGTCTGCATCGCTGCGTCGACCTGAATATATCCCTGAGGGTTGATCTCGATTCCCGAGTTTTCTAGTCCACAGCTAGCAGTATTAGGGGTTCTGCCGATGCTCACAACAACTACATCTGCCTCGAGAGCAACTTGAGCATTGTCTTGTGTGAGGCGAACTGATACTGAATCGCTGCCGACCTCTGCCCCCTCGACTGTTACGTCATTACGCACTGTTACTCGCCTGCGTTTGAACATCCGACCGACAATCTCTGCTACCTCTGAATCGACTCCAGGAAGGATCGAGGGCATCGACTCGAGCACTGTTACCGAGCTTCCAACGTCAGCGAGATAAGAAGCAAACTCGCAACCAATAGCCCCGCCGCCGATGATGGCGGTTCTGGCAGGCACTGTTGTGAGTCCAAGCACATGGTCAGATGAAAGAACCTTCACTCCATCGAATGGAATTCCGGGGAACTCACGCGGCGATGACCCCGTTGCAATTATCAGGGATCCGCCCTCTAGGAGTGTTCCGTCATCAACTCGCACGGTATGCGCTCCTGCATCTAGAACCTCGCCTCTCCCCGCAAAGACAGTCACGGATCTCCCGCTCAGAAGTGTCTCGAGCCCCTTGGTAAGTCGGTCGACAATCTTCTGCTGGCGCTCAATACTTACGTTGAGATCGAGTGTTGGAGACTCGACACCGGCACCGATACCAATACCGAATGCCTTAGCCCCCTTTACTGTCCTGAGCACCTCAGCGGTCTGAAGAAGTTCTTTGGCTGGAATGCAGCCTCGGTGCAGACAGGTTCCCCCTACGCGCTGCTCCTCGACTAGTGCGACAGATAGCCCAGCCGCTGCTCCATAGAGTGCTGCGGCATACCCACCGGGGCCTCCCCCCAAAATCACAAGATCAAATCGGGTTGTCATGACGATCCTGCCTGCATGATCTGCAGAGCACCGGCAACCAAGATCGCCAGCCCAGTAATAACAGCAAGGATTAGGAGGGTGCGCGTCTTCACCCCCCTATCATCGCCCGAATTGGTGCTCCGCGACGACCCGCGAACAACGCTTCCGAGTAATCCCCCGGCCACTATGCTCAAAAGGTCGCCCGGAGCCCCAAATGCCCGGGCCCGAAATTAGGGGCTAGACGCGTGGTTGATCAACCGAGAGGCAGCATGAGCCCTGAGGAGAGCAGCGCCGAGCTCGGGGCAGAGGCCGCCTCTACTGGGATTGTCTCCAGAATCAAGGATGCCCTCCCCGAGGGGACTTTCGCAGTTGGGGCTGGGCTCATAGTCGCTGCGATTACTGCGTACCTCTTCGTGATCGTCACCCTCAATGCACTCAATGCAAAAGAGAAATCCGGGTTCAGCGCTTTCTGGGCCCTTGTCTTTGTTGCCGGAGTGGGATTCTTTCTCCCTATCGAGCAAGAGGTCAGCAGGGCAATTGCAGCGCGTAGGGCTCAGGGCCTTGGAGCAGGGCCGCTTGTAAAGCGCGCCGCTGGCCTCGCCTTTGGTCTTCTTGTCCTGCTCTTGGTCACAATTACAAGCGTTGAATTACTCGGCAATCACATCATTAGCGATGAGTTTTTCCATGGCAACCAAGGTCTTGTCTGGGGGCTAGAGCTCTCCTTGGTTGGGTTCTTCTGCATGCACCTAACCCGTGGAGTGCTCTCCGGGAATGGCAGATTCAGGCCGTACGGCGAGATGATGGGGGCAGAGGGAATATTCCGGCTCGCCGGGGCGATTGTCTTAGCCATAATCGGGGTAAAGGTCGCAGG
>JBAXPT010000168.1:0-4192 GCA_037132095.1 Actinomycetes bacterium | reverse complement strand
CGGCGCTCTAGCACTCCCTCGGGCTTTGCTCTAAGAGGGAAGACATGCCCTGGCCGGATGAAGTCCGCAGCGACTGATGCTGGGTCTAAGAAATTCTTCACTGTTCGAGCACGATCGGCGGCGCCAATCCCGCTCCCCGAGTCGCGGTGATCAATGGAGACAGTGAAGGGCGTGTCGCAGCCTTCTTCTCCCGCAGGAATCATTGGCCCAATTGCGAGGCGCTCAAGGTACTCCGGCGCAGAGGGCATACATACGAGACCGCGCGCGAACCGGAGCATGAAGTTGATCGCTTCTGGGGTAACAAACTCCGCGGCCATAGTTAGGTCGCCTTCGTTCTCGCGATCTTCGTCATCGGCCACAAGAACCATCTCCCCCGCACGAATGCGGTCAATGGCTTCCTCGATGCTGGCGAATGTGCTCATTTTGCTCCTTGTTTATTTTCGTTGCCGTGATTATGCGGCATTGGGAAGGGTTACGACCATTCGGCACCCATGAGGCTCTCTGCGCTCTGGGTGAATCTCTCCGCCATGCAGATCAACGATCCACTGTGCGATAGCAAGACCTAGGCCTGCGCCCCCGGACTGGGACGAGCGTGCCGCATCTGCTCGATAGAAGCGCTCGAATATTCGCTCCTCGTCCGCGACTGCAATGCCTGGCCCCTCATCTGAGATCTCGAAGACGACAGTCCCCGCAGATCGCCTAGCGGTGACCTCAACCTTGCCTCCAGCAGGGGAGTGACGCACGGCATTCTCTAGAAGGTTCGCAAGTACCTGATGTACTCGTTCAGGGTCTCCGGCTGCAGTTAGCGAGGGGTCATCGAGCACGACGCTTACCTCTACATCTCCAACGTTGAGAGCCTGCTCTCGCACAGCGTGATCGAGAAGAGGTGCAACTTGGAACTCTTGGCGGTCGAGTGGAATCGACCCAGACTCGAGCCGGGAGAGGTCGAGCAGCTGACTAACTAGGCGACCAAGACGCTCCGTCTGGCGAAGCATCGTAAGAAGCAACTCTGGCTCAGGTTCTTCAACGCCGTCAACGAGGTTCTCTAGGCGTGCCTGTAGTGCAGTAATAGGGGTGCGAAGTTCGTGGCTTACGTTCGCCACAAGATCTCGCCGCACGCGGTCGGTCTCGTCTAGCTCCGATGCCATTCGATTAAATGCTCGCGCTAGTCGGCCTACTTCATCAGTAGATGTAGCGCTAACACGACGTGAGTAATCTCCGCGCGCCATAGCGTCTGCAGCCTCTGACATTTCGCGCAGCGGTGACGTAACCCCACGCGCAAGAAATCTCACACATATGAGCGCAGCGGTTCCTGCAAGTACTGCGCTGATACTCGGCCAGATACCTAAATGATCTCCAGCCCAGAAAATGACAATCGTTACCCCTACTCCTGCGGATAGCAGAGTAGCGAACTTAAATTTAAGGGTAGGAAGGGGGCTAAGTGGTCGCTCCTGTACTTGCCGCAACGCCTCAGGAACCCCGGCGGGTAAACGCCTCTTCATGTTGATTCCCCATGGCAGACAATGGTGTTTACAGCTGCGGAGTTACGCACGGGCGTTTCGTCTGCCTTCATGATCTATCCCCATGGCAGGCGTAGCCGACCCCGTGGACAGTGCGTATCGAGTCGGCACCGAGTTTGCTTCTAAGCGAACGAATATGAGAATCCACTGTTCGCTCCCCGGCAGCCACGTCATATCCCCACACCGCGGCAAGAAGTTCTTCGCGGGTGAATACGCGCTCGGGGTCTGAGGCGAAGGTGAGTGCAAGATCAAACTCAGTCGGTGTGAGATGCACGTCCTCCTGCCCAAGCGATGCTCTGCGGGTAACGGCGTTCAGTGTCGCAGTGCCGATACTTAATGCCTCGACTCCACCAGACCTCAACGCCTCAGCTTGCCTCTCAACACGCCTAAGCATCGCGTGCACACGCGCCACAAGTTCTCGAGTGCTAAACGGTTTGGTCATGTAATCGTCGGCACCAGTGGCCAGCCCACGAAGCAGGTCTTCCTCGGAGTCTCGTGCCGTGAGCATGATTACCGGTACCGCCCGATTACTTTGAATCTGGCGACAGACTTCAAGCCCATCTATACCTGGGAGCATCAAATCAAGAATCACGAGGTCAGGTTTTATCCGCTCGCATGCTGCTACTCCTGCATGCCCATCTGAGGCGATCTCGACGGTTAGCCCCTCAGAGCGGAGGCGGGCGGCGACCGCAGCAGCGATCGGCGCCTCGTCCTCAATAATAAGAATCGTGTGAAGAGAGAGGGTGAGTTCTGCGGTCTCGTTCACAGTGCTCAGGCTAGAGAGATTCGCTGCATTAGGGCGCCCTCAGCATGTGGAGATTCTGTGTAGATGTCGGATATTCGTAGATATCGGATGGGCCCCTGCTGAGAAGAGAGTGGGTTACGGGCCATAGAGTCTCTGCCATGACTGAGCCAGCAATTGACCCAAGACAGATAAGCGATGCGCAATGGCGCGAGCGACTCACCCCTGAGCAGTATTCGGTTCTGCGTCAGCAAGGAACTGAGCGAGCATTCGCTGGCGAATATTGGAATAACCATGATGACGGTATGTACCGCTGCGCGGGCTGTGGGGCCGATCTATTTGCCTCTGACACGAAGTTTGAGTCTGGTTCTGGTTGGCCATCATTTGATGCGCCAATTGTTAATGCTGCAGTGACTCAGCACGTGGATAACTCGCATGGGATGCGTCGAGTTGAGGTGCGCTGCGCTAGTTGCGATGGCCATCTCGGGCATCTCTTTGATGATGGACCGAGAGAGACAACAGGCCAAAGATTCTGTATCAACTCAGCATCGCTTCGCCTCGAAGTCGCTGACGCAGAGTAAAAACACTCCGCTACTTATCGTTTAAAACGCGAAGGCGCGCACTTCATCAAGCTTTAGCGCAAGATTGAGGTGCTCACCGCGTGAAACCGGCTCGCTAGAGATGCCCTCGACTCGGCCTGCTGCAGTCTCAAGTGAGAGTAAATATTGGCCGCGCCTAAATGAGCACTCCATAACAGTTCCGTCGACCCAGAGCAACGGCCTCCCCCTTTGATCCAGAGGAGCGCCAACTTCAGTCGATCCATTTAGGGATTCTGGTCTCCATGTCACGCAACACTCGTCATCGAATGAGCCGTCGGTAGGGGCGTTCTCGTAGGGGATTGCAAAGTCTCCTAAGGCTGTAGTGAGATTGAGCCCAGCACTTGAGTTACTTCCCTCCGCTCTAACTTTCTGGGCGTGAATACTGCTTGTATGCCCGAGGAACCTTGCAGTGCGTAGGTCGCAGGGGTGCCCCCAGACCTCGCTCGGAGGGGCGCATTGTGAGATGCGGCCATCATGGAGTACGGCTACCTCGTCACCCAGAGCGAAGGCCTCGTCGTGGTCGTGGGTTACGTGGATGACAGTTACTCCGGATTCGCGCAGGATCTCCCGAACATCGAGCATGAGGCGCTCACGGAGTTCGCGATCTAGCGCTCCGTACGGCTCGTCCAAGAGCAGAACGCGAGGAGCCGGTGCGAGCGCTCGTGCGAGGGCAACTCGTTGTCTCTCGCCTCCCGATAGTTCGTGAGTCTCTCGCTCCTCAAAACCAGCTAGACCGACTCGATCAAGTAGGTCACTTGCTCTCTTCGCTGCGTCAATGCGGTTGTAGCGAGGCGTCTCAAGACCGAATCGCACGTTCTCAAGAACATTGCGTTGGGGAAATAATGCGTGATCTTGAAATACGAAACCAACTCCGCGCCTGTGTGTGGGGAGTCGGTGTAGCGACTCATCGCCCCACAAGATCTCTCCACGAGACGGCTCGAGTCCGGCTACTGCGCGCAGGAGAGTGGACTTCCCGCTTCCGGATGCACCAAGGACCGCAAGGGTGGTTCCCTGCTTTATCTCAAGATCAACTCCACTGATGGCAGCAACTTCGCCGTAACTGAGACTGAGGTTGCGCAGGCGTAGCGTCATGACCGCGACCCCAATGACTCGCGATCTAAGAGAATGAGAATCGCAGCAGTTGCACTCATCAGTAGCACCGCTGATGCCATTGCCGCCCCGAAGTTCGTCTCTCCAGGGCGCCCGAGAAGTCGGTAGATAGCGATCGGGAGGGTAGTGGTCTCAGGCCGAACAATAAATGCTGTGGCCCCAAACTCTCCCAGAGAAATAGCAAACGCGAACCCGGCGCCGGTAGCAACGGCACTTCTAAT
>JBAXPT010000167.1:0-4223 GCA_037132095.1 Actinomycetes bacterium | reverse complement strand
GCCCCGACCGGGGTAATCGCAACCTCGAGTATCGATGAGATTCTTGCGCTAGACGCCGACTGCGTTGTCTACACGCCGATGCTCGCCGACCAATCAGAGCTAATTCGAATTCTCGAGTCAGGCAAGAACGTGGTAACCCCAGTTGGCTACATCTTTCCATCTGGTCGCTTCGCTGAGATTGAGGCAGCCTGTCGCGTTGGCGGTGTGTCGCTTCACGGCACAGGCATTAATCCAGGTGGAATAACTGAGAGATTCCCACTCATGCTCTCTGCCCTATGTAGAGACATCCGCCATGTGCGCTGCGAGGAGTTCTCTGACATTCGAAACTACGGGGCCGAGTTAGTTGTGCGGGAGGTAATGCTCTTCGGCAAGACACTCGAGGTTGCATCGAATAGTCCAATGCTAAAAATTCTCGGAGACGGCTTTGGGCAATCAATACGCATGATCGCAAGTGAACTTGGGTGGATACTCGAAGACGATCTGCGAACAACTCACGCAATGGCGATCACAAAGGTTGACCTCGAGACCCTTGTTGGAACAATTGAGGCCGGGACGGTCGCTGCTCAACGCTTCACTTGGGAGGGCGCCGTAAATGGCGAGGTAGTAATTACTGTGACCGTGAACTGGCTAATGGGCGAGGAGAACCTCGAGCCTGCTTGGAGCCTCGGCGAGGAGCGCTTCGAGATCGCCTTTGATGCCGACCCTCCAGTAAGTGCAACCCTCAACGGGCTGCATCCACCGGTTGTTGGTCAAGACGTCAATATTGGATTAATCGCACCCGCTATGCACTGCGTAAATGCAATCCCGTATGTAGTACCTGCGGCCCCGGGCTTTGTTACCTACCTAGACCTGCCTCTAATTGCAGGGCGAGCGACTCAGGGCTCTAAATAATTCGTCGCCGGTAATTCAAGCCGCGGAGCAGAACCTGGAGTTAGGGCTTGGGCGTCAGACGCCGCGGTTCTCAATCACGTTCGGGCGCTCAAAACCATTCGAATCACAGAGTGCGTAATAGAGATCGCGCACTGTACCTGCATCAATTACGAAGTTAACGGTGCCATCGGGGTCGAGATTGAGGTTCGCTCCATAGATTGCAAACCAAACATCGGTCATGCCCTCGTTCTCCTCGGGCACGATGAGCGTGTGCACTGAGCCCGCTGGCTCGAATAGGTAAGACCCTGCAGTATTTACCTCTGGGTACTCTGCATACTTCCAAGAGCCTGAGATCGTGAATGCGAATACCTGCCCGGTATGGCGATGAGTCGGTACAACGACACCTGGCTCAAACCTTGTGCGGATAACCCAGAGTCCCTGCTCTACATCGACGTGGAGCAGCTGCAGGTGGGTTCCATCCCCAAGAGCAACGAAGGGGATCTCATCCTCGCCGCGGTGAATAGTCATTGGAGTTGTTGGCGGAGTAGTCGTTTGAGTCATGGGGAAACGATACCCGCGCCTATCAATACCCGCTAACCAGGGCTCCCAAAACAGGGCTCTCTAGACAGGGCGCTTGAATGAGGTCCAGCCGCGGTCACACGTAATCAGCGCACCATTGAGGCTGCGTGATGCGTCGCTAGCAAGAAACACCACTAGGTCGCCAATCTCCTCGGAGGTCTGCAGATTCCCATCGGCATGCCCACTGGCGAATGCTGCTGCGAGGTCAGCGTTGCCGAAGATCATCTCGTTCATTGGGGTATCGACATAACCAGGGCCGATGGCATTTACCCGAATACCGAGTGGGCCACACCCCGCCGCCATTGATTTTGTCAGCATCGCCACCCCGCCCTTGGAGGCCGCATAGCCATCAAGCCCCCCAAGCGGAAGTGTCGCCATCGAGGAGGCGGTATTGATGATTGATCCACCCCCCGAGGCGACCATCGCGGGGATCGCGTAATGCGCGCAGTAAAAAACCCCCGAGAGGTTGACTTTGATTACACGGTCCCACGCCTCAGGGTCAATATCTGGCGCAAACCCATCACCGCGAAAAGGAAGAGCTATACCAGCATTGGCGTGGAGAATATGTAGCGCACCAAACTCGTCCACTGCGCGCTTCATTAGCGCTGCGCACTCCTCGTGCTCGGTTACATCGGTACGGAATGCGATTGCGCTTCCACCCTCAGCCTCAATCGAGTCAACTACCGATCGACTCCCGACCTCGTCAATGTCAGCTACCACGACCGATGCGCCGGCACGGGCGAGTGCCTCTGCGGATGCGCGTCCGATACCCGATGCTGCGCCGGTTACAACCGCTACACGCCCACTAAGCACAGGTACTACTTAGATGCGGTCTTGAACATCTAGACAAGCCTTGAGTATGCGCTTCCCGAACTCTGGGCTAGTACATGCAAGGTGCGTGTCGTCCATGCGCATAATTCGAGCGCCCGGGATCGCAAGAGCAAGTTGCTCCTGATTCTCTGCGTTTACTGCACGATCGTTATTAGTCACCAATACCGTGGTTGGGACATCAATGCGACCAATCCAGCGCCCTGAAGAGAAGGCGCTAACAGCACGCCCAGCCTCAGTAACAAGGCGGAGGTCGTGGCGGCGAAACTCATCACGCACCCATCCGGCAAAGGATGAAGGGCGAGTAGGCGCGCGGCCTCCAAAAATACGCTTACCGATTGCATGCGGTACAAAGTTTATTTGCCCGCCTAGACGCAGTCCGCGCGAGGCAATCGTCATCGCCGCTGCAAAGGTTGCGCGCGCTGGATAACCCGATACGAACTCAGATCCTGTAGCGCAGAGAACTAACCCAGATACGAGGTGCGGGTGGCGCTTCCACAAGAGTTGAGCAACCGGCCCTCCCATTGAGTAACCAACCACGATTACCGGTCCACATTTCTCTAACTCAATGAGCGCAGCTAAATCATCAGCGCAGTCGCGGAGTCGAAACCGCTCAGAGGTGCGCATTCCTCGTCCATGGCCTCGCAGATCAGGTGCTAGGACTGAGAATCGATCCCCTACTGCATCGAATGCCTGGAACCAATTGAGGCCGCCGCTTGCACACCAGCCGTGGATCAAGAGAACAGTAGGTGCGCCTGCTGGGCCCTTGACTCGGCGCACAAAAGTGGTTCCTCGACCCTCGAGATGTACCCGCTCGCCGAGGGGCAGGGCTGGTCCCGGAACCTCTTCGGTCTCAAGCCAGACAATCTCTGTAGGGAGCGCAACCATGGGTCAACATCGTAGGCCCGCTTGGAGACCAAGTTGGACCACTAAACCTGCGAAGATGTGGAAGTGACAAATCCGGAGCCCGCCATAGTCGTTGAGAATTTGGTTCGGACCTTCGATGACTTCACTGCTGTAGATGGTGTCTCGTTCCAAGTTGAGGCCGGTGAACTCTTTGGATTCCTAGGCCCCAACGGTGCTGGCAAGACCACCACGATCTCGATTCTCTGCACCCTCCTTGGACTCTCAGGCGGTTCGGCGAGGGTCGCTGGCTACGACGTAACTACTCAGCGAGACGACGTCAGGCGGAACATCGGGCTTGTGTTTCAAGAGATCACTCTCGATGACTACTTAACCGCTGCTGAGAATCTGCGTTTCCACGGCATCCTCTACGGCATCGCACCAAGCGAGGTCAAGGCGCGTATGGATCCGCTCCTCGAGATGGTTGGGCTCAGCGATCGCGCCGATCAACAGGTGCGCTTCTTCTCGGGCGGAATGAAGCGACGACTTGAGATTGCACGAGGCCTCCTTCACATGCCGCGAGTTCTGTTCCTGGATGAGCCAACAATTGGTCTCGACCCCCAGACTCGAATCCATATCTGGGACTACGTCGACGAACTCCGCGCGCGCGAGAACGTAACGATGTTCTTAACAACCCACTACATGGATGAAGCAGAGCGCTGTGACCGAATCGGGATCATTGATCAGGGCAAGATCGTTGCAATCGATACTCCAGCGGCCCTCAAAGCATCTGTCGGGGCCGACATCATTACCCTGATCACTGCCGATGACCCCGCCGCTCGCGCTGAGCTTGAGGCAGGCCTTGGTATTGATGTTGAGGAGACACCCGATGGCTTGGTAATTCGAGTTGTTGACGGCGAGGCCTTCGTGCCGCGCATCTTCTCGACTCTTAATGTTGGAGTTCGCAGCATCAACGTGCGGCGCCCAAGCCTCGATGATGTATTCCTTAAATATACGGGGCGTGCACTTAGAGATGCAGATAGCTCAGGCGGGCTAGCGGCAAACCCAATGGTTCGAGCCTTCAGGAGATAACGATGACTGCA
>JBAXPT010000166.1:0-4270 GCA_037132095.1 Actinomycetes bacterium | reverse complement strand
TCCGGAGAGAAGGCCATGCCGAGTAGCCCCTGCTCGTAGGAGTCAGAGATCACGCGCTTCGAGATATCTAGGACAATCGGGTTGCTGAGAGTCTTGTCAAGGCGGCGTATGCGACCGGACTTCTCGCCGACATATGTATCGGCATTTGTATCGGCCCCAACTGTTGCTATCGCTATTGGTTCATCGAGATTTGTTGCAACCGAGATCAATCGAGCCTCGACAGACTCGGAGCCTTGCTGGGGGAGAGTGGTCGATGGATTGCTACTGGTCGTACTACTGGTCGTACTGCCAGTAGCACCACCAGTCGTACCACTGGGGCTTGGTCCGAGGGTGCCAGCCCGAGAGTTGTTATCGCCACAGGCGGTCAGGAGCAAGACTGAGATGACGAGTGCGGCGAGAATGCGCACGGCTCGGTGTCGTTGGCACGCTGTGGGTCTGAGCACCCCCTAACCCTAACGAATCAGTAGCGGCGTGTGGCATCGCGTAGCATTAAGGGAATGAAATATGTAGTGCTTGTCCCAGATGGCTGTGCAGATGAAGCCTGCGATGAACTTGGGGGGAAAACCCCACTAGAGGTTGCGCGCATGCCCGCGCTCGCGGCACTAGCAGCTCGCGCAGAGGTTGGGCGCGCTGCAGTTATTCCAGAGGGGATGCCACCGGGTTCAGATGTCGGCAACCTTGCGATTCTTGGTTACGACCCCAAAGAGTTCCATACAGGGCGCGCACCGATAGAGGCTGCGGCTATGGGTATTGAGCTGAAGCCAGGTGAGGTTGCTTACCGTTGCAACTTGGTAACTCTTGGCGACGCCGGAGAGTCAAGTGGCACGATGATTGATTTCGCGGCCGGGCATATATCGAGCGAGCAGAGTCACCCGATAATTGCTGCTCTCAACGCGCAACTCGGCGACGGTCGCGACGGTGTGCGCTTCTACCCGGGTGTTGAGTACCGCCATATTCTCGTGGTGCCAGGGGAGTGGGCTGTCTCCGATTGTGTTCCACCGCATGATCTAACCGGCAAACCAAGCATCTGGCCGACGGGACCTGCTGCCGAGAAGCTGCACGCGCTCATGAATGCATCCCAGGCTGTAGTCGCTGACGCGGCTTCGCGCGTTGGCTCTGTTGCGACGCAGATTTGGTTATGGGGGCAAGGAACGAGTCCGACGCTTCCGTCATTCTCCGATCGTTATGGTGTAACCGGTCGACTTACATCTGCAGTAGATCTTGTGCGCGGGCTAGGTGTGCTCGCTGGGATTGAAGTTCTAGATGTGCCTGGAGCCTCTGCGGGTTTTGAGAACGACTATGTCGCGCAGAGAGATGCATGCCTCACGTCGCTTGAGACCCAAGACTTCTTCATGCTCCATGTAGAGGCGACCGATGAGGCCGGGCATCAGCAACTTCCGCTCACGAAGGTTGAGGCCCTCGAGCGATGGGACTCTGAGATAATCGGCCCGCTATTGGAGGCATTGCCTCGTTTTGGGGCATACCGGATTCTTCTGATGCCCGACCACGCAACCCCTTGCCGCCTCGGAACCCATACCTCAGATGCTGTTCCCTACATGCTCTACGACTCCGAGATTCAAGGATCAGGCGGGGTCTACAGCGAGTCCGGGACCGAGGGATTAGCCCCGGTTGTAGCTCATGAGCTCATGGGCAGACTGGTCGCTCGGGTCTAGGCCTAACCCGGGTCTTCACTGCATTTTCGTGAGGTTTTGGGCAGTTCAAGGCAGCCGGTACGCGCTCGGGTGCGAGATGTGGCTATGCTTTCCCCTGAACCGCCGCTCCCTCCGGATGCGGCACCCCTCTCCGACTAGATCATCCGATCACAGGATCATCCGGCACCGGCGAGGCGGATAGTCGAAGAGGTTCGCAGTACTTCTTGGAATTCCTTCCACGAAAAAAACACACGCCTCAACACACGGAATCTCTGCGGTTCGTCCCTTTCTATTTATTCTCTTCACAGTTCAGGCTGCATAAGTCGAGGCCTCGGCCTAGATGGATAGCCCACTGTGACCCCACACGTAACCAACGGTTGCGTTAGTTCCCTTAGGAGCCCATATTGAGTCCGAAGCAGGGTATTGAGCGTTCGATGCTTGACGGCAAGGATCGTGAAGAACTCCACTCCATCGCTGGTGCGATTGGTTTGAAGGGCGTCACGCGCCTCAAGAAGGCCGATCTTGTAGCCGCTATCCTCTCTGCTGCAGGGGGAGACGGCGACGTAAAAGCGCCCAAGGCTCCGCGATCTGCGAAGGCCAGCGCGGGTAAGGATGCCCCTGCTACCTCTGATTCTGGGAAGAGCGAAGCGAGCGCTGCTTCGGCGGCTCCTCGCAAAGCCATCCGTTCAAAGCGCGCCTCTGAACTAGAGGCGGGCTCCATCGAATCCCTAGCCGCCGAGCAGGATGCGATTGCATCGAGCTCCGGTCTAGGCAGCGACACAGACCCAGAGATCGCACCGCGGCCGCGACGCAATTCCACAACTACGTCATCGGCGACGAATAACGAGCCGCAGACGAATGGAGTAAGCGGAGGCACTGAGTCAGGCTCAGAGTCTCGCGGTGCTAGCCAAGGCGTTACCGGGAGTGGTTCAGAGGATGGCGAGGAGCAGGGTTCTTACTCAGACGCCAATCGCACACGTCGACGTCGGCGCCGTGGCCGTGACCGCGTAGGCGGGCCGGGGGACGAAGGTGGCCAGGGTGGCCAGAGCAATCAGGGCGGTCAGGGCAGCCAGAGCAATCAGGGTCGCCAGGATGGTCAAAGTCGTCAAGGTCGACAGGGCGGACAGGGTCGTCAAGGTGGTCAAGGCGGTCAACGCCCCGAGCGCGGCAACTCGCGTGGGTACGACCGCGGTGGAGAGCGTGAGCAGGCTGAGCCGCGCGGCGAGTTTACCGGCGAGCCAATTGAGATTGCAGGTCTGCTAGATCTTCGCGACGAGGGCTATGGATTTCTCCGCTCTACTGGCTACTTGCCCGGGCGCAATGACTCCTATGTCTCCGCAACGCAGGTTCGCCGTTTCTCGCTGCGAAAAGGTGACTACATAAAGGGTGCAACTCGCCCGGCAGCAAGTAACGAAAAATATCCAGCGTTACTTCGCGTCGACGAGATTAATGGGATGTCTCCAGAGGATGCGAAAGAACGCCCACGATTTGAGGACCTAACTCCACTCTTCCCAGATGAGCGACTAACCCTTGAGATTAAGGATGAACCCGGTCAGTTGACAGGGCGCATCATCGATCTGCTCTCGCCAATTGGTAAGGGACAGCGGGGCCTAGTGGTATCACCTCCTAAGGCTGGTAAGACGACAATCCTTAAGCAACTTGTCTACTCAATCGAGCGCAACAATCCAGAGGTTCACCTCATGGTGCTCCTCGTTGACGAGCGCCCCGAAGAAGTGACCGATATGAAGCGCCACGTGCTTCGCGGTGAAGTAATTGCAAGCACATTCGACCGACCCTCTGATGAGCACACACATGTCGCAGAGGTAGCAATCGAGCGCGCTAAGCGACTTGTCGAGCTCGGCAAGGACGTAGTAATCGTCCTCGACGGAATCACCCGCCTAGCGCGCGCTTATAACCTCGCGGCACCTGCATCAGGGCGCGTGCTCTCGGGTGGAGTCGACTCAACCGCTCTCTACCCACCGAAGCGGTTCTTTGGTGCGGCACGAAATGTTGAGGAGGGTGGGTCACTCACGATTATTGCGACCGCTCTCATTGAGACCGGTAGCCGCATGGATGAGGTCATCTTCGAGGAGTTCAAGGGGACCGGAAACATGGAGCTTCGTCTCGATCGCAAGTTGGCGGAGCGTCGCCTCTACCCGGCCATTGATGTAAACGCATCGAGCACCCGCCATGAAGAGTTGCTATTCGAGAGGGACCAGCTCAACCAGGTCTGGAAACTCCGCCGAGTCCTAAATGCCCTCGCCGGGGATGGATCTGCCGCCCCTGGGCTTGAACTGCTCCTCGACAAGCTGCGCTCCACCAAGAGTAACGACGAGTTCCTCTCTGATATTGCCAAGGCCCCATCAGGCGGCGGTTGATCCCCGAAGAGCTTGACGATTATGCGCCCGGCAAGACCGCAGGGTGCTCCACCGATTAGATTGAGAATCATGCAGACTGACATCCACCCCAAGTACGGCGATTGCAAAGTGCACTGCTCGTGCGGCAATGAGTTTGTGACCCGTTCAGTGGTCGACTCCATGCGTGTTGAACTATGCGCCGAGTGCCACCCCTTCTACACCGGCAAGCAGAAACTCGTAGACACCGGCGGACGCGTTGAG
>JBAXPT010000165.1:0-4272 GCA_037132095.1 Actinomycetes bacterium | reverse complement strand
CTGGTCGCAACGAAGTAACCCTCCATTCCGAGCACCGGAGTAATTCCAGCATCGCGAGCCGCCTCGTACATGGGTAGCACGCCATACATGTTTCCGTGGTCTGTGATGCCCACGGCAGGCTGACCATCGGCGACCGCTGCAGCAACTACATCAGAGACTCTGCTAGCTCCATCGAGCATTGAGTACTCGGTATGGAGATGCAGGTGGGCGAATGACTTACTCACGATCCTCCGCCAAGAAAATCTGGGCACGCGTCTAGTTGGGCTCTCCCCTTGCTTCTAGAACCGCCCAAAAATTTCACTGCGCTAAACATCTCTTTCTTCTTTACCCTTCTCCACAGCCTGTGGAGCAACCTGTGGAGAAATCACATCCATGTAACTAGATTTAACTCTTGGAACCTAGACGATCCCGCCCTTCTGCGAAAGGGGGGCACCTAGGAATCCAATAAGTAGCGGTTGGCGGGGAGCAAACCCCCTACCTAACGCCTCTTGCCCCGAGGAGCGGTACGAACATCTCAGCCTCGGTAAGGCTTCCGTGGGCGCTGATGAGCTGGGCCTCTCGCCTCAGGCTCGGGTCTGTGAACGCCCAGCAATCCTTCGCCGCTAGAACAACATCCCCAATTCGCCGACCAGCCGAGGGGGTCGGTCGCCCCTCGCCGAACCACCCATCGTTGATCAGTTCAGAACGCGTAAAGACCCAGGCTTGGTCTCCAAACTCTCCCCGTGCCGCCCCTGCTAGGTCAGCGGCACCACCCTGTTTCGCATATAGGTGGCGGAACCGCCCCTCACCTGCCTGCAACTCGATGTACTTCGCTAGCGATCCTGTCTCGAGCCAGCCCTCACGCCCTACCTCTACCTGTCCGTGGTCTGCAGTTATCAGCAAGGCGGTTGATGAGGGTAGCGACTCAAGAATCCACCCGACTAAACGATCAGCGAACCTGAGCTCGGCGAAGTATCGATCATCATTTAGCCCATACTCGTGAGCGACAGCATCTACGCCTGGATAATAGGCATAAACAAGCGGATCGGTTAGCGCTAGGCGAGCACACTGCTCAACCAATACGGCAACCGTTGACCATCCCTCGAGACGCGCACCGCCTAAATGCGCTCGCGTAAAACCGGTGGTGCGAAACTCAGATTTAGTAACTACTGGAACCTCTCGGCCCATAAACGCAGCATGCCGCTGAAAGGCTTCCGGCTCTGGAGGACGCGAGCCTTGATCAGTTCGCCAAGAGAGGATATTCAGAACGTCATCTTCTTCGCGCACCCGGTACCCAAGCACTCCGTGCTCGATTGGGGTGAGGCCTGTCGTTATCGAGGTAAGCGCGGTAGCGGTTGTAGACGGAGCGACACTCGTTATTGCGGAGCCCTCCATTGAGGAGATATTTGGCAGCAGGCCCCTATTCGCCTCGATCTGTGCCCAACCAAGCCCATCGAGGACTAAAAGTACGACGCTCTCTGCCCCATCCGCGGCGGCTGGAACCCAAGTGGCAGGGCGAGCACCCAAGAGCGCCGGGATGATCCCTGCGATCGAGGCCCCAGCAAAGTCAGGTCTAATCGGTTCCATCCCGCTGACCGTAGCCTTTTAAATGAGGCGCTGACCCATCCCTCAACTGGGCCTCACGCAACCCGGCGAGGCTGCGCTTACTGCGAACCAACCGCCACCGTGAAGCCACAGCGCTCGCGAATGTGCGAACATGGCAGGGTGAGGGTTTCGACACGAGGAGATTATGCCGTCAGGGCGCTGCTATCTCTAGCGCTTCACGCATCGGAGCGCCCGACCTCTGTCAAGGAGATCGCAGAACGAACCAACCTTCCACAGCCTTATCTCGAGCAGATTCTCCTTGCAGTTAAAGGAGCAGGTTTAGTGGTCTCAAAGCGCGGCGTGGGTGGCGGCTACGTACTCGCACGACCTGCAAATGAGATTACGTTGGCTGAAATTCTCGGGGCAGTTGATGGACCACTAACTACCCTTGTTACGGAGCATGACCACTGCGAGGGGCACTGCGTCCTGCAGGAAGTTTGGGTATCCGTCGGCGAGGAGATGCGCCTGCATCTAGATGCCACTACCTTGGCAGACCTAGTAGAACGCACCGTCCTTGGGCATGCAGGATCGCCTACACAAGGCGCCTGACAGCTACACCGAGTCCCTTATCCTGCTCGCTTCTCGGCGATAACTACTTTACGTTTCTGGACTTCTTGCGTAGCAATTAGTTGGTCAGGACGATTTCAAGCTCATCAAAACCGCAAGCCCACCGTTAGGCGACGGCGCCAACTCAACCGATCCCCCGTCAGCCTCAATCAAGCCTCTAACTATCGCGAGCCCCAGGCCAGAGCCACCCGATCCGGCACCTGCGGGTCGCCAGAAGCGATCAAATGCACGGTCTATCTGCTCAGGGGTCATGCCCCCGCCGGAGTCGCTCACTGTTAGGAGCACACTCCCTGATTCATTTGCGCTCGAAGAGATAATCACTGCTCCCCCGCTAGGAGAAGCCTCTATCGCGTTGGAGAGCAAGTTGTCTAAAGCCTGCTCAAGGTTCCCGGAAGTGATGCAGGCATTCAAGCCGAGAGCGACAGTGCTTGTGATGTTCACGCCTTGATCATCAGCAAATGCACTCCACGCGTCAATCCTCTCAGAGACCAACTCAGCGACGTCCGTTTGAATTGGGGCACTTAGTTGCTGCTCGGCACGCGCCAAGATCAGCAATCCATCTACGAGGCGCGACATTCGCGCAACCTCCGCGAGCGAGCCCTCTAGGTCTCGAGAGTCAGCGGGGATCCCATCCGCCACATCATGCTCAAGATTCTCAAGGCGCAGACGCAGCGCTTGAAGTGGAGTCCGAAGTTGGTGCGACGCGTCAGCAACGAAGGCCCTCTGAGACTCAACTAGCGACTCGAGGCGCGCGGCAGTTGTATTGAACGATATTGCAAGCACGCGCAACTCTGCTGGAGACTCGGGCACCGCTGCTCGCGCAGTTAGGTCACCTGTTCCTAATTTCTTGGCGGCGGCCTCTAGTGCAGAGACGGGCTGGGTGACGATTCTTGCGAGGCGAAGACTTACAAGAAAGACCAGCGCGAGAATCGCTACCGCAAGGGCTGCAAGGCCGATCCATACTCGTTGAATACGGTTGGTTACATACGAAGTCTCAAAGGAGAGCCGGACCGCTCCGATGACCGCTCCGTTTGAGACAAGTGGAACAGCGACATATAGCAAATCTCGTCCGAGAGTATTCGAGAAACGCGTCCCATTCGCCTCGCTCCCACCAAGGGCCTTTATGAACTCTGGCCTATCAGCGAAGGATCGACTGCTCGTGCTCCCAGGCAATGGATTCGAGTCCGCTAAGAGCGCGCCTGACGGCCCCACCACCACAACGCGCCCACCGACGCTCAACGCATAGTCATTCACAATCTTCTTTAGCGCCGCGTCTTGGTTTGACTCCACAGATTCATGCAAGCGGATCGAGAGAGCCAAAGCATCGTGCTGAACATCCGAACGCAGCCTTCGCTGCTCCGAGTTGTAGTAGGCGAAACCAAGTGGTATCTCAAGGATTAGGAGCACCAGAATCGTGATCGTTAGGTAACCAAATAGGAGCCTTCGTCTCACGCGCGAGGGTCCATGATCCGAAACCCGATACCGCGCACAGTCTCAATCCATCGAGGGTCGCCCAGTTTTTTACGCACAGCAGCAACATGCACATCTAGCGTTTTTGTCGGGCCATACCAGTGCGGGTCCCATACCTCATCAAATATTTCAGTTCGCGTGAATACCCTTCCTGGGTCTGTTGCGAGCATTGCAAGGAGCTCAAACTCCTTCGGGGTTAGTACTACCTCATCGCTCGCGACTGTGACTCGGTGTGAGCGGCGGTCAAGTTGCATCTCTCCAAGCACAGTAATTTCGCTTCCCACAGTGGCGTGGACAAGCCCACCACTCCGGCGAGTAACCGCACGGATGCGCGCCACTAACTCATGAAACCCAAAGGGCTTTACCAGGTAGTCATCGGCGCCCATCTCGAGAAGCAAGACGCGGTCAATCTCCTCGCCTCTCGCACTTACAACAATGATCGGGACCTGCGAGACAAGGCGAATGGCTTTGCATACATCCCCGCCATCCATATCGGGGAGACCAAGGTCAAGCAAGATCACGTCCACTGGCGCAGCTGCTAGGGCAGCGGCCCCTGTTGAGACGCGCAGAGTCTTGAAGCCTTCCCGAGCGAGGCCGCGCTCTAGAGGTTCAGCAATCGAGTCGTCGTCCTCAACAATCAATATCTCCATG
>JBAXPT010000164.1:0-4345 GCA_037132095.1 Actinomycetes bacterium | reverse complement strand
CCATCTGGAACCGCAGTGGTTACCGCACAGCGCATGGCTTTGGCATCGGGGGAGTGGGCACCCGACCCTACGCAGACCGTGATCGCAGAGGGTGCTCGCGGAGGCCTTGTTGCAGAGGCGATACGCGTTCACTCCGTGAGGCTGCGCGGCCTGGTCGCTCACCAAGAAGTTCTGCTCGGCACTACTGGGCAGTCTCTATCTATTCGCCACGACTCCTACGAGCGCAGTTCATTTATGCCTGGGGTAGTTTTGGCAGTACGCGAGATTGCAAATCTCCCAGGGCTTACCCTCGGGCTCGACTCGCTTCTCGGCCTATAAACCTAGGGTTTTCGATGCCCAATGAGGTAACCACTCGCGAGCGCATTCTTGAAGCAACATATGCCTGTGTTGCGCGACATGGCTTAGACCGCACCACCCTCGAGGATGTAGCACGAGAGTGCGATCTGTCTCGAGCAACGATCTATAGAGTCTTTCCAGCGGGTAGAGACGATCTGTTGCGCGAAGTAGTCGTCTGGGAGATGGGTAGATTCTTTGGGCAGTTAGCAGAGGCAGTTGCAGGAGCGCCTGATTTCGCAAGTCTGGTGGAGGAGGGACTCAGGTTCGCTCGTGCTGCGCTCACCGAGCACGCTGTTCTCCAGACCGTCCTGCTTACGGAGCCAGAGCGATTGCTTCCCCTCATGACCGTTGAGTCAGAGCGACCGCTTCGATTTATTGTGGAGTATCTAATACCCTTCCTTGAGCGGGAGGAGAGTGCGGGGCGACTGCGCCCTGGCGTCTCGGTAACCGATGCGGCTGAGTACACGGGGAGGTTGCTTCTCTCCCTTATTGGCTCACCTGGAACCTGGGACCTTACGGACCCGATTCAGACGAGAGTATTGGTTCGAGAGCATCTACTCGCAGGGATCATCACCCCGGAGGCGCTTGGCTCTCCCTGAAGCATTAGGGATATCTCGCAAAAATGTGTGACGCTAGACACGTTGACGCTGATACATAACTTGTCTTATTGTCTCACCTGTGGCAAAGACAGTATCGACAAAACCAGTTTTGAGCAGGAGTTCAACTCAGGACCGACTCATCGGGGCCACTTTGGTATGCGTATCTCGTCATGGCCTCGCCAAGACAACGGTCGATGATGTTGCTCGTGAAGCGGGAGTGGGGAGAGCAACTCTCTACCGTTACTTCCCAAACAAGCAGGCGCTCTTAGAGGCGACCCTGAACGCTGAGGTTCTGCGAATTTCTCAGGAGATTCATTCTGCTGGAGAGGAGCAGACCGATCTCGACGGTGCGCTTGTAGCGATGATGTCAGTTGCCGCTAACGAAGTCGCTCACCATGAGGCCCTGCAGTATGCGTTTGCAAATGAACCAGAGCAGGTTCTGCCGCACCTTGCATTCGAGGGTGGAGACCGATTTATTCTGCTAGCCGCTAATGCGTTCGCTCCAACGCTTGCAAGATTCGTACCCGTTGAGCGCGTCGTCCGCAGCTCCGAGTGGTGCGCGCGAATCATCCTCGCATTCCTCGTCCCGAGTGTTCAACTTGTTATCGCAGATGCAGTTCTTGTGCGCGATGCAGTGCGGACTTTTATTCTGCCCGGAATAGTTTCAGAGTCTCTTCTAACAGTAAATAAAACAGTGATTACGCAAGGCGTTAGTGAAGTTCAAACAATCGGTAAATCAAAAAGGGGTAATTGCAGTGACTACTAACTACGACATGCTTGGTCGTGATGAATTAAATGACCTTGAGGCGATACTCTCAATCTCTAACAGTGATGTTGACGAGGTAATCCACACCGTCCGCGCCAACTCCGATGTGCTGTTTACCTGGGACTACGAGCGCTCAAGGCCAGCGCTCGTGAAACTATACGAGAAGGCCAAGACCTCTCAATGGAACGCTGAGACGGATCTAGATTGGTCAATAGAAGTTGACCAAGTGGCAGAGGTTCGTAAGGGCCAGAATGCAGATAAGTCAGCCTTTGGAGAGATGGACCTCAAAGGAACTGTGTTCTCAACATGGGGCGAGGATGACTGGGTCAATCTAGGTGTTGAGATGCAGAACTGGTCTCTCTCGCAGTTCATGCACGGCGAGCAGGGCGCCCTCATCTGTACAGCCCAGATTGTAGAGACTGTGCCGTGGATCGACGCTAAGTACTACGCCGCGACTCAGGTCATGGACGAGGCTCGTCATGTCGAGGTTTTCGCAAAGTACCTCGACACCAAACTCTCAGGCCACTACCCGGTAAACGCTCACCTCAAGATGCTCCTCGATGACATCATTGCGGATGAGCGCTGGGATATGACCTACCTCGGTATGCAGATCATGGTCGAGGGGCTTGCCTTGGCTGCCTTTGGATTCATGCAGCAGATGTCGAGTGAGCCACTCCTCAAGAAGCTCCTTCGTTACGTCATGTCTGATGAGGCCCGCCACGTTGCTTTCGGAGTGCTCTCACTGCAGGACTTCTACCAAGAGCTCAACTCCAAGGAGATTCGTGAGCGCCAGGAGTTTGCATACGAGGCTGCCGTGCGCATGCGCGACCGTTTCCTCCAGCAAGAGGTATGGGAGCGTATGGGGGTTGACCCTAAAGAGGCTCTTACCCTGACTCTCGCAGACCCGAACCGCAATGTGTTCTCCGGAATCCTCTTCTCAAAGATTGTCCCCAACTGCAAAAAGCTTGGGCTTCTTGACGCAGGAGACGGATGGCTTCGCACGAAGTTCACCGAGCTCGGCGTGATCGAGTACGAGGACTGGGTAGATACCGGTGCGGAGTACGACAGCCTTGATGCGGTTGCTCAGGATCGCACTGCCTAATAACGGCAAGGGGAGACCCGCAAGGGTTCTAATTCCTTGACTAAATACGAATGCCGATCGGCCACCCGCGAGGGTGGCCGGTTCGCGTCCGCTCCACGAATGTCTCTTATTTATCGGGCTGCTGGCTCGCCCCGCTAGTGGTGTTGGCTAGCCTGCGAGCGATGACTCCTTCGACTCGTGTTGTATTTCTTGGAGGCCTCGGCGAGATTGGTCGCAACTGCCTCTTTATGGAGGTAGAGGGCCGAATTCTTCTTGTCGACTGCGGGCTTATGTTCCCGGAGCCTGATATGCCCGGTGTCGATCTTGTGCTGCCGGAGTTCACTTATCTACGAGAGCATGCAGACCAGATCGAGGGCGTTGTACTTACGCATGCCCATGAAGACCATGCAGGTGCGCTCTCGTACTTACTGCGCGACGTCTCATGCCCCATTTTTGGTTCTCCGCTATCGCTCGGTATGGCGCGTAACCGCATCAAAGAAGCTGGGCTCCTTGATCGAACGGAACTCATCCCGGTCAACGATGGCGAGCGCAGAAAGATTGGGCCCTTTGATGTTGAGTTCATACCTGTAACGCACTCAGTGCCACATGCATTTGCGGCGGCTTATCACACGCCTGCTGGGACAATCCTCCACACCGGCGACTTCAAACTTGATCTCACACCGGTTGATGGTCGGCGCACAGATCTTGCCCTTCTCGGTGAGATAGCGCGACGTGAAGGCGGGATACGGCTCCTCCTCTCAGACTCTACGAACGCAGAGCGCCCTGGGTATACGCCATCAGAGTCGATCGTTGGAAAGCGCATGCGCGCGCTTTTTAGAGAGCGTGAAGGAAAGAGAGTGGTAGTCGCTTCCTTTGCATCGCATCTCCATCGTGTGCAGCAGGTAGCCGAGGCTGCACTAGCAGCTGGACGATCTATTGCCTTTGTAGGGCGCTCAATGGTCAACAACATCACCCTCGCTCGCGAGATGGGCCTCCTTGATGTGCCGGTAGGAAAGATCATCGACGTAGAAGAGATAGAGCGCTATAGCCCAGGTGAGGTCTGCGTAATCTGCACGGGTTCACAGGGCGAACCTATGGCTGCTCTCTCACTTATGGCTGCGCATGAACACAAATGGGTGCACATCGGTAAAGACGATGTTGTTGTGATCTCTGCGCATGCGATCCCCGGGAATGAGAGCAGCGTCTCGCGCGTCATTGACTCGCTATACCGCGCTGGGGCAGAGGTAGTGCATGGCGGTAATGACGATGTGCATGTATCCGGGCATGCATCACAGGAGGAGTTGAAGTTTGTACTCAACCTCACCTCACCTGAGTGGTTCGTACCAGTACACGGCGAGTATCGGCACATGGTTCATCACGCGGTGCTTGCTGAGGAGTCGGGAATCCCTGCCGATCACATCATTGTCTGTGAGGACGGAGATGCAGTTACCCTCGACGAGAAGGGGCTCACTGTTGAACGCGATGCAGTCCCTGCTGGGTATGTATATGTTGACGGGATCGTGGGCGACATCAGCCACGGAGTCCTTCGCGACCGACGCATGC
>JBAXPT010000163.1:0-4382 GCA_037132095.1 Actinomycetes bacterium | reverse complement strand
TTCACTATTGGCTCGCATATCAGCGAGCCTACCGGGCGTTATACGCGCTGAGCGGCACGTCGACGGCGACGCACCATACGGCGACGCTCAATCTCTGTAAGACCGCCCCAGACACCCTGCTTCTCGCGCACTGCTAGGGCATACTCAAGGCACGGCTCTTGGGCTGCGCATCCCTGGCAGATTGCCTTGGCCTCAGCATCTGAGCCCTCAATCTCGGGGTCAGGATGGAATACCTCTGGGTCGACCCCACGGCACTCGGCATCGAGCCACCAGCTCGACTCGGGCTTGGTTGCTATTACTACTCGTCGCATTGAAATACTCATGATCTCTTGACCCCCAGGTATCTATTTCTCTAATAACTATTCCTACGAGAGATTGTTCGGCCCCAAATCTGCGCGACCTAAGGGGAAATTTGGGAATCTCAGAAGTCTGTCATCAAAACTCTTAGAAAAACAGGCAGCCAAGAGTGCTCGGGGCCGGTACCGTGGGGGCATGCAGTTACTAAAGAAAGAGGCCTTTGGGCGTGGAATCCTTGTAGGTACTGGGATTCTCATACCTCTAGCGGCCCTGGTTCTGATACTCGAACGTGCTGGCGTGGACCCAGATTCACTCGGGGTATGGGTATTTCTCGTCGCAATTATTGCCTTCACCGCTGCCGGTTTCGTCTCGGCAAAGGAGTCAAAAGGCGCGCCGTTTAGTAACGGACTAGTAGCCGGGGCAGGATCATTCGTCCTTTGGTCGCTCCTATATACCTGTATCTGGGTTGTGAGAAAAGCCATTGGGACCTCAACAGGAGAGCACTCCGGTGGCGAGGTCGCCCTCTCTTTTCTCGCTTACCTAATAGTTGCTGGGGCCTGCGGTTTACTTGGCGCAGCGATAGGTGCGAAGATGCGGACTCGCGATAGCAAGATGGCCGGGCGGCCGCGTGCGGACTTAGATCCGACCGAGGAACGTCCGGACTCCGTAGAGCAAGGTGCTGGGTAACACCCAGTCGGGGGAACCCGCAGGAAAGTGCCACAGAGATTAAACCGCCGATGACGGGGGCAACCCCGAACAGGTAAGGGTGCAACGGTGCGGTAAGAGCGCACCAGCGCTCGGGGCGACCCGAGCGGCTAGGCAAACCCCACCAGGAGCAAGGTCATACAGGGAGAGGGCTGCTCGCCCGACGAACCTCGGTTCATAATCCCGGGTAGACCGCAAGAGTTGGCTGGTAACAGTCGACCGAGATGGATGGTCGCCCCAGGCGTGCAAACGTCTGGACAGAATCCGGCGTACAGGCCGTCTTGCTATCGCGAACCCTCAGTCGGGTACTGCTCGTCGTGACTATTGAGTCTACTGAACCGGAGAACGCGTCCTACCCCGACCGACCTTGAGACGGAGATCCAGCCAACTCCCCATGTGAGGACTACTGGACGTTTAGTCGCGTGTGCGGGAGTCCAACTTTCTGTCCGTTTGTCAGGCACCACATTGTGTAAGAACCCGAGGTCACGGAGATGGTCAGCGACTTGGTGCCGCCGTTGAAGGCAGGAATCTGGCCGACCACTTCGCCTGACGGCGCGTCGACCTCAAGGCCGTATGCCGCACCGGTGTCATTGCTGAAGGCAATGGTGACGTTTCCGGGCTTAGCGGTAAAGACTTCCGTAGATGTTGGCGGGGTGGACGAGGCGACGAGTGCGACGCGCTGGGTGTTGCTCGTCGAGCGTGTCGTA
The DNA here is from genome assembly GCA_037132095.1 of Actinomycetes bacterium. Classification (GTDB taxonomy): domain Bacteria; phylum Actinomycetota; class Acidimicrobiia; order IMCC26256; family IMCC26256; genus IMCC26256. The sequence goes on along the minus strand of JBAXPT010000163.1, from coordinate 2,673 downwards.
CTCGTTGTGCTCCCTGTGCTGGCACTCGAGCATCCTCCTGCAATCAACAGAGCCGTTACTGCGGCGACAGCGGCGCCGAATCGGACCGACCGTGGTTGCGTAGCCCTGAGGGATGGTGTTGAGTGTCTAATCATGCCCCAAACGCTACAGGACGCTGAACTCCCCTCTCCGGATTTGGCCAGAACGAAGGCCCAAGTCATAGACCTCGGTCTTCTTTCGTCGAGCTGCCGAGTGCTCCACCACCTTCAGACGGGAGGCTTCACTCCCTCCCCTTAGACTGCTCTCAGAACCATTCTTGGACTAGTAACACTAAGCATTATTGGAAAACAGTGCGAACTATTGCGACCTAAAACACAGCCTTCGTAAGGGTTTCTCTACATACCAGCAGGTCACAGAACCCTCTCATCATTCTCCGGCGTACAGGCCGTCTTGCTATCGCGAACCCTCGAGGGGGTTGTGGGTGCTGGCTTAGTGCGTATGACGATGATGAATGTCGGGCAGATGTGCGTGATCGTGGCTGAAACTTAAATGTCGATGTCCTCCGCCATCTAGCATCTCGATCACATCAGCGCGATGGTGAACGTCGTCGGCTTGAATCGGATGCACGTGCTCGACTCCCCCATGCATGTGTTCATGTCCATGCTTCGCTGTCATGACCACCACCACACCCGCCAACGAAATCACAAACGCGATCGCTATACGTGTAGTGGGTTGCTCGCCCACGAGTGGCCAAGCTGCGATCGCCCCGATAAACGGCGCAAGTGCAAATATCACTTGGCCGCGCGCTGCGCCCACTAAGCGTGCTCCGGAGATCCACAACGTGATGGATAGTCCGTAGCCGATAGAGCCAATGAGTAATGCGACGATGACTGTTTTGAGACTCGGGGGATTCTCAATCATGAGGCCGATCGCCAGGTTGGCTGTGCCAGCGAAGAGGCCTTTCGCGAACGTCACCGAGACGGGACTATACGCATCAAGGCTTGCGGTAATAGCGTTGTCGACACCCCAACACAGGCACGCCGCTATAACAAACAGCGCGCCTATCTCGCGCCCAGCTCCTGCGATGCCGGTCAATACGACTCCACCCGCGCAGACGATCGAGATCCCAAGCCAAGCACGACGACCGATCTGTTCGCGTAGGAAAAGCCCTCCGACGCATGCCGTTGCGATCAACTCGAAATTCAAGAGCAACGACACGGTCGACGACGATGCTCGGTCCAACCCCATGATCAACAAGACCGGAGCGATGCCACCACCTACGAGCACCGTGAGGAATAGGAGTGTTCGTTGCTTTCGATTCGTCGTGCGGCGTTGCTCACGCGCTCGCAGTGGAGCAACCGCTATCGCAGCACCTAGATACAACAGTCCGGCAAGGATGAAGGGTCCAGCATCGTCAACGAGGAGCTTCGTCTCTGGGGTCGCTAACCCAAAAAAGATTGCTGCGAACCCGCAGAACAACCAGCCCCGTCGCACATTCGCAGAGACTCGACTAATCACAGTGTCTTCACCTTAGCGGTTACGACAAGGTGTCTCGCCGTACGTCAAATTCTTCCGACACATCCTTTCATCCAATCCAGCGTTCACGTTTCTTGCTGATATCTCCCCTGGATGTAGCGGTCGTGCCGGCGATTAGGAAATCGGCTGCTCGAGCTCATCAAGAGACACAGATTGCGTTGACTTCCGCTGCTGCTGAGTGAAATATCCAACTATTGCAAGGATCGTTGTTAAGAAAACTGCAGTAATTACAGTTGTTGGGATAGCAAGTCCGCCGTCTGCTTTCGGCGCAGTGAGAAAATCTCCAATCGAGGCACCTAACGGGCGAGTCAGCACATAAGCAATCCAGAAGGCTGCAACTTCGTTAAGTTTGAATACAAATCTTCCAATGGCCACGAGCCCAATAAGCCCTGCGAATAACAGGCCTGAGCGCCAATAACCCAATGCGAGTTTCTCCGCAATTAGGTCGCCAGCCGCGGTCCCCAAAGCGAACGTAAACAAAATTGACGTCCAATAAAATATTTCACGTCGAGTGGTAGTGATCGCATGAATCGAGAGGGTTTTCTCAACCGCATACCAAACACCGAAACTCGTGAACATCCCGACGGTGAAAATTGCTGTAGTCGTCCAGAGACTTATATGGAAAGTGTCCACCAGGGTGTCTGTAATCAGGGTGCCGACGACACTGATTAGAACTACAACCAACCAGTAAATACCGGGAACATAACTGCGCGCACGAAATTGAAATACGAGCGCAGCGAGCAAGGCAATAATCATCAATACCGTGGTGCCACTCGACCCTAGGTTCAATTTCTGATTTAAGAAATCTGCCGCAGTCTCACCAACTGTCGTAGCCATAATCTTGATTACCCAGAAGAGAGCTGTTACTTCCGGGACTTTGTTCAACATCGAACGTACTGGGGATTTCTCTTTTGCCTGGGCCATGATCCTCTTGCTTTCCATATTGGAATGGGACAACTGAGGAACTTTGACATATCAAGGTAATAACCGGGTAAGACGCGTTATGGACGACTTCAGGATTTCAATTAAGCGAGGTTGAAGAAGCTTGCACCACTCGACTTTCTCTGTCGCGACCCTGTCGGAGATATCCGAAGGATGGGTCGTCTTGCTATCGCGAACCCTCGACATGGTTGTAGGAACTGCTCCCGATTAGGGCCA
>JBAXPT010000162.1:0-4394 GCA_037132095.1 Actinomycetes bacterium | reverse complement strand
CAAGGAAGTACCGTCCCAAAAACAAGGAGGTTCCCGAGTGGCGTCTCGAGTATTCCAGCCGTCGAGCGGACAGGGTCGTAGTCGGGGCGCAGGGTCTCGATGATGGGCAGCCTGCTCCAGATGGTCGACCATCGGCTGCCTTCCTTTATATCGCGAGCCTCTCGCGGTCGGTCGTCTGAGGTGATCGGATTCCAGTTTCCCGAGGTGGGAGGACGAAGGTCGTCATGGGTTTCGGTAAGCACCCAGATGTCGGCGTCGACGCGCTTCATCTCCTCGAGGATCCGGACGTTCTTGGAGCGGCTGATTCCGTAGGCGACATTCCACGTGGCGATCTTCACAGACTGCATCGTTGCAGACTGCTGCGACATGCGAACCCTCAGGCCCTTCAACGAACTGAGTCTTTGACGCCCCGGTGCAGGTTCTCTCAACCTCTGCGTTCGAAGTACCTAGCGATAAGCGTCATTTCGATGTGCGACTGCGGTGACTGTCACTCTCCGGGCATCGTCGTCAATGAGATACAAAATTCGAAACGCGCCTCTGCGCGCAGAGTAGGCGGGTTCAAGCGGCGGGCGGAGCGGTTTTCCAACTCTTCTGGGACTCTCAAGGAGCGCACCAGTTATGAACTCAATGACGGCCGCGGCAACCTTGTCGGGGATTCGCTCAGCAATACTCATTGCGGCAGATTTCGCCACCCGAAGTTCATATGGGGCGTCAGCCTCAGCCAAATTGAGGACCTCTTGAACCCAAGAGTTTTAACAACGACTCCGCATCAAGTACATCTCCAGTGCTGCTCTCCTCAAGGCCTCGAAGGTGATCTTTGAGGAGGTCTCCATCAGAGAGCACGGCAATGGTTTCGATCATGGAGTCATAGTCATCGGCCCCTAACAGCACAGCGGCTCTTTGACCGTTTTTCGTGATCTCGATGCGCTCGTGAGTCGAACTCGCATCCTCGACCAACTGGGAAAGATTTGCTCGGGCAGTGGCGATGGGAATCGTAGTCATGTACAGAATTATAGCGCATTTGATAGCCGAGAGCCAAAACCTCGGGGCCACACTCATTGGAACCGTGGCATGCGTTGTGCTGGATCCCAGATCATCACGCAATAAATGCGAGGCGAGTCGACACCTAATTAGTCTCGACTGGGATCAGGGACACTGAACATCCGGGGAAGGAGCGAATACCCGATCGGCAAGCTTCCGGTCTATTCGCTCCTTCAAGAAACCGCAATGTCTTTGGCGTAACGAGGTGCTTGGTCTCAGGGGTCGAGTCCCATTGGCTCTGTCATGAGACTGGAACGTCACCATCCCCCGCAATGATGCGACGAGAGCGAGTCGATCCGAGTTGGATCTCGACGCGGTCGGGGCGTTGCTCGGCTGCACGTCGTTGCGGCGCAAGGCGGTGGTTGGTAGCGATTGCTTCTTTGCCGTCAAGGAAAAAATTCCAATACGCGTTAGTTAGCGGACACGCTCGTGGGCCGATGCGCTCAGTCGGTAAGAACTCGCAGTCTCGACAGAAGTTGGTCATCTTTTTCATGTAATTTCCACCGGCTACGTAGGGCTTCGTACTAGTCAGACCACCATCGGCGAAGGTGCCCATGCCCAAGACGTTTGCCTCCATAACCCACTCGGCCCCGTCGACAAAATTCTCAGCCATCCAGTCATTGAGCGCAAGAGGCTCGATACCTGCCAATGTCGCGGCGTTGGTGAGAACCATGAGTCGCTCGATGTGGTGCGTCCACCCGTAATCACGAAGATGGCCAAGAGTGTGATTCATGCAAGACATTTTGTGTGCGCCAAAAGTTCGCCACGTTAAGGGGAGCGGGTTCGTGGCGCGAAGGCTATTGAGGCTGCGGTACTCATCGGTGCGGAGTTGGTGCCAGCCCCATACCCACTCTCGCCAACCAATTATCTGGCGAACGAAGCCCTCTACGCTTGCAAGTGGCGCTAATCCATTCTCGAAAGTAGTGATCGCCGCTTTGAGCACTTCGCGCGGGTGAAGTAACCCCAGATTTAGTGCAACGCTGAGTCTGGTGTGAGCAAGATGCCAATTCTCTGCACTCGCAGCATCTTCGTATGGGCCGAAGTGGGCAATGATGCGGGTCATCGCATCGGCGAGTTGGTCGAGCGCGTCGGCACGGTTGCGCGGCCAGAATTCGAGAGCATCGCCTCCCGGATGAGTTTTTTCTAGCTGACGAACGATCTCCTCCTCCGCCGAATTGAGTGGGCGCGACCACGGAGTCGGCCACTCACCCCCGTTTTTCGGCAAGGGAAGTCGGTTCTCTTCGTCGTAGTTCCACCGATCGCCGACCGGCTCGCCATCAACCATCAGCACGTCGAGGCGCTGCCTTTGATTTCTATAGAACTTCTCCATGGTGGGCACGCGTGGTCCTGAGACCATACGTCGAAACTCTTCGACACTGGTTAGGTAGAAGGGGTCGTCGAGCATCTCTACGTTGAGTCGCTGAAAGAGTGCAGTGGCGCGCCGGCCTCGAGGGTGGTTCATCCGGATGACCGATGGAGTGTAAGCAGCTCGGTGAGCGGTGAGGCCTTCTGTGAAATTACGGGCCATGCGGTAGTCAACCTCGAATCCCAATGACCGTACGTCCTCTGCGAAGGCTCGCATGGCTGCGAGATAGAGAGCGGTTCGCGTCCGATGTCGCGGGGCGGTCAGCAAAACATCGGATTCAATCATCACAATGACAGTGCTCGTCGAGAGTGTCGCCCAGGGAGTTACCTCAGTCGAGAGTTGATCTCCGAGGATAAAGAAGGATTCGGTCATCACACCTCGTCGAGTGGCATTAGATGAGAGCAATCGTCGCAGCCAGGGCAGCACCAATCCACGCCACGGTGCGCAAAGAATGCACTAATTGAAGCTTCTTCAACACCGCGGTGCTGCGGGCAACACTTAGTTGACGGTGGAGATCGACCGCCATGCCGGCTGTCAAGGCTACGGCCGCAAGAGCCAAGACGGCAGTAAACCACCAAGCGACTACCTCGACGCCACCGGTGAACCACCAGATAATTCCGGCCGCTTGAGCCACCCACGCTGCGCCAACCGCCCACGAAATTCGATTGCTGTGTTGATCGTGGAACGCGGCCCATTCTTCATCGCCCACTAAGGCAAAGGAGGGGTACGTCGTGCTTCCGACTGTCACACCAAGCCCCACGAGATACCAACTCGCCGATGATGTAAGAATAATTGCCAACCGCACGTCTTCAAGTTACTGCTCTGCAGGCCAATTACTCACAAAGTTTAATTTCGCTGCATCAATTGTTCTTCGCAGTAAACGCCTCTGCCGGTAGGTCCTTTTCACCCGTGGCGATTGCTTCGAGTACTCGCTTAATTACTGCTTGCGGCGCCAGGCCCTCAGGCATTCTCGGAGCCGTGCCCTCAAGGGCGCGAGTTGTGAGCCCCGTCTCAATGTGTGGCGCACGAATGTCAAGCACACTGATCTTCTTTCGACGTAGTTCACGCGCAGCGACACCCATTGCCATTTTGGCTGCAGCCTTGGATGCGCAGTAAGCCCCCATCCCGATAATCGCCATATCGGCGGCGACACCAGTAAAAGAGGCGAGGAACCCTTCAGGATTGAGACTCGTGGTAGCGAGCGAGATGACATTGATCACCCCGAGAGCGTTAACAGCCATCAGTTCCCGCGCAACCTCATCGCTCAGTTCGCTAAAGCCGCCGAACGCCACGACGCCAGTGCAATTGATAATTCCATCAACGGATTGCCCGTTTGAAACCCCAGCAAAGGCCGCAGCGACTTCACCCCGCTCCTTGATGTCAGCCACCGCGACGGGGAGGTCGCGTAACCCGGCAACAAGCGATTCGGGGCTTCGAACAATGAGCCTCACGTCTGCACCGCGCTCGCATAGCTCGAGGGCCATAACTTGGCCGAGGATGCCTGTAGCGCCGATTACAACAACGGTCTTATTCGCAAAATAATTCATTAGCTTCTCTCAAAGGGTTGCAGTCGTGAACCTAGGTATCTCTGAAGACTACCTACGCCGTTTCGCGCCGAGACATTTCGAACTCAGCGAACAAAGGTATTTGGAGGAGTGCCAGCGCCGTCGCCGATGCGCTTGAGTGTTACCACTAGGCCGCCACCATCTGGGCGTGTCCAGATCATCTGACCATTCTCGTCGAGCGTGCGCGTTACCTCAATGCCGGGCATCCCAACTGGTCGAAGAACAAATACCCCTTCTTCATAAGACGCGACTATGTGTATCGGGGTTGTGTAGTCGAAGACAGAGACATCGTGTACCCCGTTCTCTTCGGTTCCATCGGCGCGCGCATCAGCAATAGTGCCGCCACCCATATCGACAATGCGATTACCGCACTGCTCGATGCGCTCTATATAGGTGAGGATCGGATCGTCTGCATCTACCTC
>JBAXPT010000161.1:0-4406 GCA_037132095.1 Actinomycetes bacterium | reverse complement strand
ATGAATAGTGCTGGTTACGTAGATCGACAGGGAAATACCTCCCCTACACAGATCGCCAACGTTGCGATCGGACACGTCACCTCGGCCCAATTCGATTATGACCGCCAGGGCACCATCGCCTTATCCATTGAGGGGCCAGATGGTGCTCTAGTTCCAGCAAACGTTCCCCTAACTATCGGAAACACGACACTGCTTCCCTCTGGGACCCGTACATACAGTGGAACCGGTACATCTCGAACGATAACTGGCTTATTCCCATCTCTAGACGGGTATGAAGCTTGGGCAGGATCGTGTGCCGACGCAGATCCGGAAGGCGTCGACTCGAGTGGAGCTGCATACCATTTGAATGGAGTGAGAAGCCCTGCACTACCTGTCGCACCAGGTTCGTCTGGAGCGGGGAACGTTGATCTCGCTCTTCTCACACTACAGATACAGAACTCCAACGGCACCGCCGTCTCTGGTGCATCAATAATCGCTTCGCACGCGCAAGACACAAGATGTTCAACCGGTGAGACATACACGTTCGGAACAACGGGATCTGATGGCACGATCAAGGTGCTCTTACCGTTCGGCACATGGAGCCTAGGCGTGATCGGGCGCAGCGTCGTTGGCGGGCAACCCTCGACCTACCTATCACCAACCAGTACGGGCAACTCGATCACGTTGGTGTTGTCATGAAACGCCTACAACTATTCAAAAAGCGTTGTGTCGCCAAAGACGAGAGTGGCGTGACGCTAATTGAAGCGAGCATCACAACCGCTCTGATGATGGTTGTTTTAACAACCATCTATGGATCATTCTCGTCTACTCAACATGCTTTGGAGAACACAGGAAGTCGGCTCCGTAACCTCGATGAAGCTCGGGTCTTGATAGCGGCAACGACAAAAGATGTTCGAACTGCAGTCCGACTGCAATCCGGTACATCGCCCTTTCTCGTCGCTGACGCTCGAACCGTGAATTTCTATGCCAACCTCGACACAACGAGTGCCCCTAAGAAGGTTCTCATTTACGTTGATAACACCTCGGAACTCATTGAGAAGGTTTGGTCGGCTGATATCGGCTCATCAGCCCCTAACTACACATTCACAGGTTCGCCAAAGATCCGATTCGTTGGGCGTTATGTTGCAAACAGTGTCGCCGAGCCGATATTCACTTTCTACGACTCTGCGGGCATCGCCTTGGGGACTACCCCATTGAATGCAAGCAACTTGCTCTCCATCAGATCCGTTAAGGTGACTCTCTCAGTCAAGAAAGCTACGACTGGAACACTTAATCCGGTGACAATGACCAACCAAGTACGTCTTCCTAATCTCGATTACGACGCGGTTGCAGGGTAATGAAACGCTTGCGCTCCAAAGCCAACGGTAACGATGAACACGGTTTTGCTCTGATCACAGTGCTCGTTAGCACCTTGGCGTTGACGCTCTTGGCGACTGCGATGATTGCCTATGGAACCGGTAGTCAAAGTACGTCGCGCCACGATCAAGACTGGAATGCTGCACTATCGGCTGCCGAGGCCGGTGTAGATGACTACATCTTCAGACTCAACGAGAATGACCTGTATTGGCATTACAACTCAGCAAATCTCCCGACCGACGGCAACCAGGCATTTGCAACCTGGGCATCGGTCCCTGGCGCAACCAATCCAGCGGAGTTCCACTACATTCCAAACACGAGCACCATCGGCACTGATGGCCGTCTACGGCTTACCTCCACAGGCCGAGTTAATGGAGTAACGCGTAGCATTTCGGTATCGCTACGACACCGGAGCTTCCTTGATTATCTGTATTTCACCGATTATGAAACGGTGGATCCTGCGCTTTATACAGGCACTCCGTTTACTGCAGCTCAAGCGCAGACTTACTGTGCAAAGTATTACTACGGTGGAGTTGGAAGCCAGCGAGACGTCTCGGGCCGGGTTGATTTCACTGGTGATAGCGACTCGAACGGCGCCTACTGCAGCGACATTCAGTTCATCACAGCTGACACGCTCAATGGCCCTGTGCACTCCAATGACGCGATCCTCCTATGCGGAAACCCTCAGTTCCGCGGAGATGTAACCACATCGTGGACAGGATCTGGAGGCAAAATGTATAGAGACGGGTGCCCAACAAGCCACCCTGTATTCGCCAATGTGAACGATCCGAAGCACACGGCGAGCCTCACAATGCCTCCAACTAACTCGACGCTTAAAACCTCGGTTGCGAGCGGAGCAGGGGGCTGTCTCTACACGGGACCTACGCGAATAAAGCTCAACTCCAACGGCACAATGACGGTCACGAGTCCATTTACAAAACAGACGAACAACACCGCTTGCCCCAAAGCTGGAGCGACCGGTGCCTTGCCCGTGGGTGGAGTCATCTACGTTCAGAATGTTCCATCAACTACGACCGACGCTAACTACACGAGTGGTTGCCCCTACACGGTCAACTCTCGAGCTCACCCGCTAGGTATGCCCATTGCCACAGACCTCAACACATACGGCTGCCGCAACGGCGACCTATTTGTTGAGGGGACCCTGAAAGGGCAGCTAACCATTGCAGCGGAGAACAACATCGTCATTACTTGGCACCTCCTGTACCAAGGAGGAACAGGTGGATCCGACCTGCTCGGATTGGTCGCGAATAATTTCGTGGAGATTTACCATCCAGCAAGTTGCACAAGTGGAAATTCGAGTTCCTGCAGTTTGAATGCGAATTTTCCAAACGAAACAGCGCGGAACGCAAAGTTCACGGAGCCGAATATCTACGCTGCCAATCTCTCGGTGAACCACTCAGTGAGAGTGCAACTTTGGGATCGGGGATCCTCCCTAGGTACTCTGCATATTCGCGGAATCTTGGCCCAAAGATACCGTGGGCCAGTAGGAACAAACTCGAATGGTTCTGTGGCATCTGGGTACGCGAAGGATTACGTATACGACCAGCGCCTCAAGTACTTAGCGCCTCCAAAATTCCTAGATCCAGTGGCGTCCCAGTGGGAGCAGAGCACATGGGCCGAGGTTAAAGCTCCAACCGGTCTTCCAAATTAGTATTTCAGAATTCAAGCTTGCCGATTCGAATACGGGCGAGACAATTAGTACTGATTCAGGAGCCTTGCATCTCATCTCTCTCTGCCCAACGTCCAAAACTGAACATGGCGTAGAGAAATCCACCAGTGAACACAATCGCGGTAACGATTGTCCCCGCTATAAAGATTCCGGTCTGGTCCATTAAGACGTCTTGCGATGGGCGAGCAGAAACGTACCGAGGGCAAGAATCGAAGGTACCCAGATCCCGATGAAAATCCCGTTCAGCCTGCCGTTCATATTATCGCCAGCATTGAAATAGATACCTACGCTAAGCAAGAAACTTGCAAAGGCAGCGAATAGGAGTGTTCCTTTGAGTATTACTTCTGGTTTCATGCGGCCAAACTAACACTTTCAATACGAATTAATGCGAATTTTTAGTGTGCCTGATGACGCATCTCCGCTCAAACCCAGTCTCTCACTCTCGTAGCTTTGAGTAATTCGGCCGGCGAAGTTAGCGCCGAAGTCTCCTAATTTGGTGTCGAAGGGGGGACTTGATGACGTATTTATGGTTACCTCTCCAGTTTGGTTTGACTTCGACACTTCACCGCCATCGTCTCTGAATGCGGGTTGGGAGCGAGGAGGGCAATGACGCGAGAATCCGTGGGTGAAAGCAACAGAACGAAACCTTATCGAAGCCATCAACGCACTCTCGCCGATCCGGCGCCGAGAGCTTGGTCCGATCGTCGAAGCGTTGAGCCGAACCACGGAAGTCGAGCGACCCGAGCGAACGCGCGACTTGACTACCTACGTTCTGGAGGTACAGTACGACCCATGCCGACCGCCACCACCTCGCGCCGCATCCGAGCGCCGCGCACGGATCCGCGGGAGCGGCGCCGCCTACTCCTCGATGCTGCGGAACGACTCCTCGCCTCAGGAGGATCGGACGCACTGCGGATGGACGCCGTGGCCCGCGCCGCGGGCGTGACCCGCCCCGTCGTCTACGAGCACTTCGGTGATCGCGACGGCCTCATCATCGCTCTGCTCGAGCGACACGCGGCGCTGGTTCGGGACCACGTCCGAGATGCCACGACACCTGGCCAGCCCTTCGACGCCGCGCTGCGCGCCAGCACCCGCGCTTACCTCGAGATCGCGTCGGTTGCCGGCCGGAAGATGCGAGCGCTCACGACGGCCCAGCACCTGTCCCCTGCGATCGAAGCCGCCCGCAGCGCCTACTGGAGCGACGCCGCCGATGCGTGGGCCGACCGATACCGCCGTCACGCCGGTCTCCCGACACGGCAGGCGCGCGCACTCGCCACCGCTACGCCCTGTTGCCCCAGGAAGGCATCGAGATAGCTTTCGATGACGATCTCGGACGCCGCCTTGCTGGCGCTGTAGGGGT
>JBAXPT010000160.1:0-4407 GCA_037132095.1 Actinomycetes bacterium | reverse complement strand
GCGAGAAACCGACCGTCTCGAATAGCTACTGCCTGCGCCGACGGAGCATCATCGTTCATTGTGATGACGCGCTTGGCCGTATAGACAACGGTCTTGGACATCACCCGTTGTTCTTGCCCTTGTATGGCACGCCGCCGCTACGGATTCGCTGCCACACTATGAGGCCGCCGATGGGGCCGGTTAGTACTCCGGCCGCAGCGAATCCCCAGGACCAGCCAATCTTCGGTGTGATCATCAATGTCATGGCGACAAAGGCCATCCAGATGAGTCCATGGAAGAAGCCGGTAATTGCCTTTCCTGAAGCACTCGGCGAGATAATCCAGAAGTAGAAGAGGATTACGTATGTAATCGTCTCTAGGAGCGCTATCCACTTTAGAGCAGCGGCTTTGCGCTCAAGTTCGGTCGAGGTCTCATCGGCGAAATCAGGCATGTTTATGAGCGTAGGCCCTGAACTCTGCTCTGCCCGTGTTGGCAGCCGAGCGCCCCTCATCTGTGACAACATTCGCGGCATGGATACCGTCCTAAGCGCCCGTGGGCTCGTAAAAGAATTTAAGCGAGCTATCGCTGTTGACGGGGTAGATATTGAGGTCAAGGCAGGGGAGCGTGTTGCGTTACTCGGCCCAAATGGAGCGGGTAAAACCACCACGCTCCTGATGATTCTCGGAGCGATCTCCCCCGATAAGGGCGAGGTCGAGATCTGCGGAGTTGCTCAGCAAGGAAATCGCAGCAAGGCCGCAGAGAATGTTGGCTTCGCTGCCGGATACCTCCCGCTTGCAGGCGAGATGAAGGTGCGTGAGTACCTAACGATGTTCGGAGAAATTTATGGAATTCCGGACCCATCCAAGGCGATAGCGGAGGGGTTAGAGCGGTTCCGGATTCAGCACCTTAGTGAGGCGAAAGGAACGCAACTCTCCTCAGGGCAGCGCACTTTGGTGGGTATCGTGCGCGCCGTTCTCCATAAGCCACGACTCCTTGTGCTCGACGAACCCACGGCCTCGCTCGACCCTGATGTAGCGGGGCGTGTGCGTAGCGGGATACTCGATCTCTGTGCTGATAACGGGACAGCGCTGCTCGTAACAAGCCACGACATGCTCGAGGTGGAGCGACTCTGTGAGCGCGTGCTGTTCTTATCAGCGGGGCGCGTTGTCGCCGATGGCGCTCCAAGTGAAATCGCAGAACGATTCGGGAGAGAAGATTTAGAGGGAGTGTTTCTCCATCTCGCCGATGAAAACTACCAGCACTCAGATTCTCCAACATCTCAGCACACGGATCACATCCTGTGAAGGCTCAACACGACCCGACGACTCCGCTCCCACCTGGTGCAGCACGTTCATGGCTGCGCATGCGCGCTGTGTCGAGAAGGCATGCGTATGTTCTCGTGCGTAGCCCGCATCGACTCTTCGATGTCACGCTGTGGCCGCTAGTCGATGTGTTGATGTTTGGTTCGCTTGCATCATTTGTCGGTACGGGGAACGCGAGCGGAGGCAAACAAGCCGCTGGCTATCTTCTTGCAGGGATAATTCTCTGGCATATCGTCTATCAATCTCAGATCGCGGTTAGTACAGGGTTCTTGGAGGAGACCTGGTCTCGCAACCTCTTAAACCTCATGATTACCCCGATTCGCGAGATTGAGTATGTAGGGGGTGTAGCCCTCTTTGGTATGGCGAAGCTCGTCATTGGTGTCGGCTTAATGATGATCGGAGGCTTTGTATTCTTCTCCTTCAACATCACTTCTCTTGGGTTCGCAGTCGTCCCAATCGCCGCGGTGCTCCTGCTCGTTGGCTGGGCAATCTCGCTTTTTGTGATTGGCGTAGTACTCAGATACGGGCCAGGTGCAGAGGCTCTCGCATGGGGTGTGATGTTCGTAGTGCTTCCGCTCTCAGGCGTGTTCTACCCAATCGATGCTCTCCCCGCTGCTGTGCGACCGATCGCTCTTGTTCTCCCGACTACCTATGCGTTTGCCGCTCTGAGGGGTGTCGTCGATGGAGAGGCATTGAACTGGGCGTACGTAGGCATCGCAGCAGGAGGAGCGTTTGTGCTGAGCCTGCTCTCATTTTGGTTTCTCGTGAGCATGCTTAAATTGTTTAGGCGACGCGGGTATGTAACGCGTTATGCCTAGGAATTATCGCTAGGAGCTAGCCCTCGAGGTGAGCCTTGAGCGTGTCGAGAGCGCCTTTGTAGATACCAGCGATTCCCTCGGCGAAGTCATCAGGCTCCATCTCGAGGGTCCAAGTAGCGCGTGCCCCATCACCCTGCGCCTCTACAGCAACGGTCGATAACCACTTCTCGACCGGAAGGCCGTGGCCGTTGACCGTGTAGGAGTAGGAGCGGTTTGCATCGTCACGAGCAACCTCGTCCTCGGAGACTTTCATCCCACCGGCAATCTCAATCTCGCGAGTCTTTCCGGTTACGACGCATGACTCGACGCCATCCATCCAAGTATCTAGGCCACCAAATTCTCCGAGTACTGCCCAGACTTCGTCTGGGGTGCGGTTGATGCTGATCTCGTGCTGGACGATTGCCATTTTTTCTCCTAGGTCGGGTCGGGGAAGATTAGACCAACTCATGCATTGGCGACAGATTTAGGTTGGGATTTGGGGTATCCGGGTGAGCAGTGGGAGAATAGGCAGATGGATAACCGTCAACGCGCCATTTACCTCTGCCGTACCCGTGTCGGAATCGGAATTGTCATGATGCTCGCCCCTCGCACGGGCTCGAGACTTGGCTTCGGTTCAGGCAACGACTCGCAGGGAGCCGCTGTCCTTGGCCGCGCGTTTGGTGCTCGTGAGGCGGTGCTCGGGACTGGTGCAGCGATTGCGCTCTCCGAGCGTGAAGGTGGAGAGAATTGGCTCTCAATGAGCGCTGTGGCCGATGCGGTAGATGCTGCTGCACTGTTGCTTACACCGCGCCTGCCGCTGCGGGCGCGCTTGCTCGGGATTATCGCAGCCGCCTCTGCCGTCGCGCAGTTTGCAGTCGCCAAAGAGATCTCTGAAGAAGCCGATCAAAGCGTTTAGTAAAAGAACTAACGCGCACCTAATTGCTCAGAAGCATTGAGGGTTTGAAGTCGCTCTACCTCCGCTATCACACGGTCCCGACTTAGGCGTGCAGCAATTAATCCCTCGGGCCGCTTAGCCCAACCCGATGCTCGAACGGACCTGCGCAGTTCGTCCAAGGATGCTGTCCATGCGATTGCGCAGAGTCCCGTCACTGGAGCAAGAAGCAGAAGGACTAATGCGCCCATGCGCCCCCAGCGTTTATGTGCAAGCCATGCCTCTAAGCCCCAAGTAACAGGGAGTGTTACTAGAGCACTCCCGCCTTTTGCCGTTGCTTGCCAAGCAGGGTGTTTTACCCGCATCCCTAATCCAAATGACACGGAGGCAGGTAGAGCATTTAGGGCATATCCGAGGATGCCTCCAGGAGTAAGAGCAATCGCCGTGGCTCCTAGAAGAGCGATTCTTCGCCGTGCTCTGTGAGGATCAAGATGCACAACATCGGCTGGTGTGTGCGCCCCAAGAGCATTAAGGCGCTCTCGTAGATCATCGACTCTTGCCTCTAGGCCTTTGAATGCTGGGCCTTGGTCTCCTCCATTGCGAGCAACTGCATCTCCAATGATTCTCTGAAGAGCGGCCTGCTGGAGAAATGAATCATCTGCGTCGGGATTCTTTGTCAAGATGGTTATCTCTGCAGCCGCATGAACGACCTCGGCCTCAAGCCAAGATGAATGACTACGTGTAACTGCCGCAAGAGATTCACCGAGCGTCTCGGTTAGGGATCGAACTGCAGTAGGCCCATCTTGTAAATATGACCCTAGAAATTTGTTTACCTCAACCGCTTCACCGATCTGAAGTGCAACCTGAGAGCGAAACCGCCCTCGTTCTTCATATGTAATTCCAAGAGGAACTATCACTAGCTCATCGACCGCTCCAGACTGGAGAGCCTCGAGTGCGATTCGTGCTGTCCCGGTCTTTAGTGGCAACGCAAGCCGTGGATTATCGTGTACACCGCCTTCAGGGAAAATACAGACATTCCCGCCGCTTCGAAGGACGTCATGGCAAGTCTCGAAAGCAGATGCATTTGTAGCCTCGCTATTCTGTCCCTCTTGCTCCTCACCTCGGCGTGCAACAGGCACACACATAGCAAATTTAAGGAGGAGGTTGAGGCCGCGAATTCTCCACATGCTCTGGGCTACTAAGAATCGGGGAAAAGTGCCTAGTTGGGCTATCAAAACGACTGGGTCGGCTAATCCGTTTGCATGATTTGAGATGAAGATAGTTGGGCGATCTAGGGGAACATGCGAGCGCCCTGTTACATCAACTCTACGCATAAAGACATGAACAACTGTCTCGCAGAGCCGCACTAGGAAGCGTGCGCGCATATTCGGACGGGGAGTACCTTGCTGCCCTCTCA
>JBAXPT010000159.1:0-4427 GCA_037132095.1 Actinomycetes bacterium | reverse complement strand
CCCCCTGCGCATGCAATTACTGAGTCGATTGAACCTGTTAACTCCGCTGCGAACGCAACTGCGCGCTTGACTGCATCCTCATCTAGGACGTCAGCCGCGATGCTACGAATACTTCCGCCATGCGCGACTAGAGGCTCGAGCTCTTGAATAGCTCGTGTGAGTCGCTCCTCGCTGCGTCCACAGATTGTTACATGTGCTCCATCGCCAGCGCAGCGAGCAGCACAACCAAGCCCGATTCCGCTACCGCCCCCGGTGATTAGCACCGAGGTTCCTTCGAGCCCACCAGCGGGTGTATTAGCCATCATCTCTCCACAACCAAGCCAAAGAATGCAGAGCGCCTAATGCGATCCGCTGCCGGCCCGCACTCTAAACGTCCGAGGCCCAATGAGCCGTTGAGGAAGGGGATTATTTAGCGCTGGATTCTTCGTGCTGGATTCTTAATCTTGGCGCCGGGCTCTGACGATCATGAAGATCGCACCGATCACAAATAAAACAGCAATCGACCCTGCAATAAATCCGCCCGAACTTATCGGAGTGCTCGAGCCTGATGCCTCTGTAGTAGTTGTCGGGGCACTCGCTGTGCTCCCCGCAGTGGTAGACGTCGAGGCAGACGCGGCGGTGAGCGTGAGTCGAGGCCCTGGAGCCTCGGGCTCAGGCTGCCCCGCTGGCCACGGGTCAATCCAGCGGTCAACGCTTCCGTCGGAGTAGGTCTGGAGTACGGCCATCTGGATAGTGCCGGCACGATCAGGGAGAACTAGTGAGAAGGTGAGGCTTAGGTCGTCGCTTGGTGTCCCTGAGGCGCGCTGCCAAGTGATCCCAGGCGCCGGATCACCAAGAGCTCCTGGACCTCCACCCGGGCCACCCTGAGGAGCGCCACTCCACTCCCCTACATCGGGCACCTTTGTAACAACAATCTCTTGACCGTCTGGGAAGAACATCTCAACCTTTACCGTTGAGGCATTGGAGCGCTCATTCTCAAGTTTGAGGGTCAACTCAGTCTCGACCCCTGCGGGGGTCGACTCCGGAGTGATCTCACTATGGGCAAAAGCGGCACTGCTCGACGCTCCAATGACGGCAAACGCCGCTACTGCACTCAAAATCGTTCTGGTACCTCGACGCATATATATCCTCCTGTTACGAATCCTTGTGGGGAGTCTGACACCCCTCGCTATGGAACTTGGGTCAGATAGAGACGATTTCTCAATCAGCCGGCCTATCGTTGCGCAGATCAGGACGAATCATTCAACCTTGGGAGCACAAATGCCACCAGCCGATAACGATGCCGCAGTACTTGACTCTGCGTGGGGATCATTACTCGCCGCTCTACAGAAATCTGCAGATGCTCTCACTGCACCGACCGGAGCAACCAACTCCCTAGAGCTAGCGGAGGGCTACCGCTTTATTACGCGAATCCTCTCTGCTTCAATAGATATGGTTCTTGAGAACGCAGATGCAACGAGACCTGAGTTCACTCGTTTAATGACTCCAACTCGCAAGTTCTTTGGAGACAATCCAGATACGTATTACGACTATGCCCCGATCAAAGGGAGCCAGCGATATGAGATAGTCGGTCACCGCGGCACTTGTCACTATCTATCTTTCTGCGCATATGGAAGAGATGCCACCGGAACAAACCAGATCCTCGCCAGCGCCAATGACGAGGATATGTCCCTCGCACCGAACGAAAATTTTAGAGTCATTCTCGATATCGAGCAGCCGCCTAGTGCGTCAGGAAATAAATGGCTGGAGATGACACCCGCAATCGACTCTCTAATTGTGCGCCAGTATTTCCTAGATCGAGAGACCGAGACTCCTGCTACCTACAGAATTACTGCGCTTGATAATCCCGGCCCTCCAGAGCCGCCGTCTCCCAGCCGGATTGCGCGACGCATCGAAGAGGTTGCAGGTTTCACCCAGATTGGTACGGAATTATCTGCCGCCATGGCAAAGGAACTCTCCGATGGCGTTACAAATACATTCTCGTTCTCAAGCGCGGAGAATGCTGCTGCGTTCTACCCAACACCCGACAACCTCTACGTGGCTGGCTGGTACGAAATAGGTGATGGTCAAGCCCTAGAGATAACTGGTATGCCTCCTGAGACTAGGTATTGGTCAATTCTTCTCATGTCGCGCTGGATGGAGTCCCTTGATTACAGGAATCACCAAATCATCCTGAACCACAGCGACATCGCCCTCGAAGCCGACGGGAGTTACAAAATCCTCATCGCAGGCCGTGATCCTGGCCATGCAAACTGGCTCGATACCGCTGGACACAACTCGGGGTACATGATGTTCAGGTGGATGCGGGCCGAGATGGGAGAATCCCCTCAATGCAGGGTCGTAACAATCACAGAATAAGCCAATTCATCCGAAAGTAACCCCATCAAGACTCGCCTCCGCTACCCCCTCACCGACAACCCGAACCACTCAGAGATGTGAGAGTATTAGAACGACGTTTCATCTCCAAAACACGATCTCTTCATGGAGCAAATATATGCCTCGCAATCGCCTCGCCATACCTACTCTCCTTTCCCTGCTGCTAGCCCTCTCATCTTGCTCTGCTCCAGAGAATGACACGACTTCAGCACGTGAGCAAGATCGAGAGTCTTCACCTAGACAACTCTCAGAAGGAGGAAGGGCAGAGTTCGACGCTGACGTAGCTCCAGTCGCGCCGACTAAGGAAGAGAACGGTCGCGGAGAGAAACCCGCAAACTTCAATGGAGACGTTCGATCGATCCGCTCTACTACCCCAAAAAAAGTGCTACGACGAGAGATAAAACTTCCTAGCCCGATCCCTCTCGGGTCTGGAAAGCCCGACCCGCTCGCTGCTGCGGTAGCACCGGTGACTGCAACAGCCTCCGCCATCGGGGTCTCGAGTTTTGATGGCCTCGACTTTACTAATTGGGGATCGGGTTGGCCGCCTGACACGACTGGAGATGTCGGGCCTAGCCACTACATCCAAGGCGTCAACGGATCAATCGGCATCTGGGATAAAACAACCAAAGTTCGCGTTGCTGCATTTACCCTCAATGCATTCTTCAATGCAGCTGGGGCCTCAGGAGTCTGCAGCACCTCAAACAATGGTGACCCTACGGTTGTCTATGACTCCGTATCGGGGCGTTGGATCGTCGCAGACTTCGCCTGGACCTCTTCTGCCGGTCCTTACTATGAGTGCATCGCTGTCTCTAAGTCAGCGGATCCGATAGCTGGGGGCTGGTGGGTCTACTCCTTCGAAGCGAGCAAAACAGATATGAATGACTACCCCAAAATGAGTGTGTGGGGTGATGGCATCTATATGACGGCCAATATGTTCAAGGGCGGGAGCACTTTCACAGGCGCCAAAGTATGGGCGCTAAACCGAGACGACCTAATTAGTGGCACTGCCCCTCGTTTCGTGAGCTTCCAAACATCCTCGAGCTACAACGGTCTTCTCGCTGCAAATGCTCGAGTCTCCGCTGTTCCTGCTGGGACCCCTCAATACCTAGTCTCGTTAGGCACGAGCACGACACTGCGAGTCTGGCGGATGTCCGTGAACTGGAGCACGCTCACTGCATCCACGCTTACTGGGCCGACGAGCGTGACCGTTCCGTCATACACGCGCGCAGGCACGGTCACGCAACCCACGGGAGACCGCCTCGACGCCCTTAGTGACCGCTTAATGAACCGAGTTCAATACACAGCCAACGGCACTCCATCGCTCTGGATAACCCATAGCGTCTCGAGCTCCTCCTACGCTGCTCCGCGCTGGTACCAGGTCAATGTCTCCTCGGCTACTCCAACACTTGGACAATCGGGTACCTACCAGCCGACAACTGTCACTTCACGTTGGATGGGCTCAATAGCTGTAGACAAGGTCGGGAACGCGGCGGTGGCATACAGCAAAACAAGTAAGACGATCTTTCCTGGTCTGAGCTTCGCCGGAAGGAGTGCTACGGCTGCCGCTGGAACGTTCGACATGGCCGAGCAGAGTCTCGTCACAGGAGCGGGAGCCCAGAAAGGTGGATACAACCGATGGGGCGACTACTCGGACCTAGACGTGGACCCCGTTGATGGGTGCACGTTTTGGTTCACTAGCGAGTACTACTCAACCACCGGTCAGGCGTGGAAGACTCGAATCGGATCCTTCAAGATGGCCGGATGTATTTAAACTCCGTTTAAGCAAAAAGCGACGGGTCGATAGTTATATACGTCGCTTCACATGAGGAGATAAGCGTCTCTCCGTAGTGACAATCGGCGGAGATGAACAACCTCCGATCCTCTCGTCCGTTCAGACGAGCACGGAAAGTAAGAGGAACCTCCATGGGGGTCGGCTTGTGGTAGCGCACGCTGATCGTTCCAGTAAACGCGGCTGTCTGGGCAATTCGTAGTACGTAACCAGTGACGTCATCGAAGACACCTGCTACCACTCCGCCGTGCGCCCTACCAGG
>JBAXPT010000158.1:0-4439 GCA_037132095.1 Actinomycetes bacterium | reverse complement strand
AACCGATCTCGCTATTTAACTATTCGTAAACAGTCCGTCGAAGCGACCTACCTCGTCCTCGTCTACCTGCCAGAGTTGAAGTGCCGACATGACATCGTCGCGAACTGGGTTGCCCTTCAAACTCGACCATCCGAGCAGTTGACGCGCCCTCTCTGGTAACTCTGCTACTCGCTCCGGGGTCAACGAGAGAGCCGATGCCTCTTCAGGGGCTAACCACCCAAGCATGTAACTGATGTATAGACCTTTTCTGACGCGGTCATCTGTGCGGTTCTCTCCACCACCGTGGAGCAGGCTGCCGACCCAGATCATTGCATCGCCCTTCTCGAGCTCGACAGGTTTCGCCAAACTTGGATCAACAGGTTCGTCAATGGGTAAACGGTGCGTCCGCGGTATCACCATTGTTGCTCCAACCTCGGCGTCGTAGTCACCGAGTGCGACCATCACCGAGACCTGCAGATCAATACCTAAGCGAGCGGGAACCGCCCAGTTGATGTCATCTCGATGCAGGTCTTGAGCCTTCTCACCAGGGCCAATAAAGACTGTTCCGGCATAACTCATCCAATAATCACCGCAGTACGGAAGCAGCGCAATGTCCATCACTCCCAAGACGGTGGGGTGCAGAAGATACTGCTCTACGAATGCTTTACTTTTAGCTGCAAGACCGCGAACACGGGTTGTACGCGGACCAAAGAAGTCGGTCTGAAAACCTTCGCGGTAGCCACTACTGCGGGCTGATACGTAAGGGTCGAGATCAGAGTTGAGTTCTGCGACCGTATCTAACCCAAGCAAGCCGGTAACGACTACACCACCGTCGCGCAGAAGTATCTCAGCAATCTTTTCGGCAGAGGTTCCAGAAGGGACTCGTTGGATCTCAAGATCCGGCGAGGGTCCAGATCCGATGGATCCCTCGTTCGATTTCGCTCCAGTCACTGTCATCCGTACTGCCCTTCAATTCTTAATTGAGTCTCGAACCTATCCAATAAAATAAGGCTTTTGCTGGGAGAATTGCCCTCCTTCAGGCTATCCCCTACCTGCGAGTAAAGTCTTGCCGAAATCATTCAATTGTGAACGGAGGCGCATGCCAGTACCACTCCCAACTACCGAGGTCAATCTCCACCCGCCTGAACATGATGAGATAGTGATTACAGCGCGAGCCTGTGTGAGCGCTCTCCGGGGGGATGGAGAGTTACAGGATCTACAGCGCTACGTACTCTGCGCCCACATTGAGTCAATGTGCGGTCTGCACCTAGAGGTTGATTCCCTAGAGCACATTGGCCCAGAAGAATTCGCTGAGGCGATGCGTTACCGCGAAGAAGGATTCCGCATTCGTATGGTCCAGACCATGCTTCTTGGAGCATTTGTTGCAAGCCCACCGGAGGATGCGACCATTGACCGCATCGCCCTCTATGCAGAGGAGCTCTCGGTAAGCGACGGGATGATTGAGATTGGGCATGAGATAGCGCACGGCTCACACAACCTTGTGCTCGCAGACTTTTCGCGCGCCGGTTACCACGCACACCTAGACACGCCGATTGAGAACATTCTCCACACGCGCTCATTACTCTCGGACGACTGGGACCCTATATACGACGAGCCCGAGCTTGCTCAGCGGTGGGATGACCTTCAGAATCTTCCACCGGGCACGGTAGGTCGAGGAGTCTGGGAGTTCTACCAAGCCCGCGGGTTCTCTTTCCCCGGAGCACCGGGTAGCGCTCCTCCCCTACTTTCTCAGCATGACTGGATTCATGTCATCGCAGATTATGGCTCGACCGTAGAGTCCGAGATTGAGGTATTCGGACTCATCTCACGAGCCGATGATGATCCCCGTGCGTTCTCGCTTCTTGCAATGGTCCTATGCCTCTTCGAGACAGGGATGCTCAACTCGGCAGCAATTTTCCAATTCGACCCTGGGCACCTAACCCATGATGCAAGGCGCATGGGGATCCGCCTGGCTGATGCGATGTATCGGGGCGCGATTATTGGCGCGAATTTCTCTGGCCAAGACCTTCTCGAGATCGACTGGTTTACCCACGCGCATAAAACTGTTGAAGAGGTTCGCGAGATGGTTGGCATCCCGCCGAAGTCTGAGGCCGCAATCGCAGCAGGCGCAGTTGGCCCATGGGAGCCGGGCGGCATTAGTCCATTCCAACTTAAACTTGGCATGACCGTTGCCGCCGAACGCGGCGAGGAGTACGACAGCCACGGTGCAACCGTTCTTGCGGGCGCGTCAGAGGGCTACTAAACAGTTTTAGCCGAACCAATAATTTCGAGATTTATGAGACCTAAAGGTATATCCATGCGCGCCATTTCAAGCCACTTAAAACCTCTCTCCGCTGCCTTGTGCATTGCGCTGCTCCTAGGAGCCTGCTCATCAGAGAGGAACGAGGTCGGAGACAAATTCTCGGTGTGTCAGGAGTTTGATGGCCCCCAAATACGCGACAGGTCGTTCAATCAAAATGCCGACGCAGGTCTTATTAGAGCCGAGAGAGAGCTGAATATCACGGCTATTCGCAGAAATGCTGAGAACACAGACGACTATCGAAGCATCGTTCAAGGTTTTCTCGCGCGTCAATGCGACCTCATCATTACTAATGGCATGCGCACCGAACCGGAGGTCCGCATTGCAGCGAAGCAAGATCCTTCCCAGAACTTCTCAGTACTAGATGCAACGCTCCAAGATGACTCAGATCAAGCGACATCGACCGAGAAGAATGTCGAGGAGATTACTTTCGAAACCGACCAAGCTGCATTCCTCGCTGGATACCTAGCCGCAGGTGTAACTAAGACCGGCATAATCGGCACATACGGAGGGATGCAGATCTCCCCTGTGACTGTGTTCATGGATGGGTTATCAGCAGGCATCAAGAAATACAACGAAGACCACTCAACCTCTGTAACGCTCCTCGGATGGGATGGAGCCAGCGGGAGATTCGTTGGTAATTTTACAGACAGGTCTACGGGTCAATCAATTACGCGCGAATTCATCGCTGCCGGTGCTGACATAATCATGCCTCTCGGTGGAGGGGCATCCCTCGGAACGGTTGCAGAGTTTCGAGAGAAACAGTACGACGACCGCTCGATCATCTGGGCAGATGTTGATGGCTGCACCACTCTTCCTGGTGACTGCAAGTATTTCTTGACCACGGTGGAGAAGCGTTTAGACAATGCAGTATTCGAAGCTATTGAGTCCGCCGTTAACGACGACTTCAAGGGAACAGTCCGCACTGAGACTCTCAAGAATAATGGTGTAGGCCTCGCTCCATTCCACACCTTTGATTCGCGCGTACCTGCTTCACTCAAAAAAGAACTCGCCAAATACCGCTCGAAGATAATCGCAGGGACCCAGCCCACCCGCTGAGGTTTAATCCGAAGCTTTCTTGCGCTCCGGCTAGTGACAGAGTCGCTGCGACCATCCCCAGCAGTCAGTTTTTTAGGGCTCTGCTCTTCTCAATAATCCCAGAGAAGAAGTCTGAACCGGTTAGCTCACTGACAGATTTATGGCGCTTATCCGGGTCAATCTGCACGACTAGACGCCGCAACTTTCCTGCATTCGAGACAGGCTCGGTTGCACCAAAACTGCTGTAATCCAACCCTAGAGATTCTGCCATTCGCTCCCCAGCGGCGATCTGGAATCGAGTTATACCGCCGACGTCAAAGGCCCCAACTGAACCTGCCCGGATTGCAACGGCTGACTTCTCGGGTATGCCAATCATTTCTCGCACTTCACCGATGCTTTTAGTTGCATGTTCAAGCCAATTTACAGAGAGGAGATCCTGTCCGTTGAAATTAGATGCGACTATTGCACCTCTATACATTGCATCAGCTAGGCGAATACCGATTCGTCGCGGGTCACTGGCAACTTTTTGACGATCGCTATCAAAAATACCTGCACTCTGAACGTCGCCAGACTGGAAGAGGCTCACAGACATCGCTAATAGTGCAAAGCCTCTTGGATCATCGTTGGCGCGCGAGATCAGACCGAATACCTCAATCTCTGACTCAACAGTTGACCCATAATCACCAATAACATGCAACCAGTCATGCTGCGCCAGATATGTCGACGCGCTGCCAGGCGCACCAGGAAACAGATAGCCCCTAGCTCTGTAAAACTCCCAGACGCCACGACCTAATGTTGACGCTGGTAGTGCCCCTAGCGATTCCCACTGCCTCAATAGTTCGGGGTCGCCATCTTGCTCTGATTCAACAGTGGCGACAGATCCGTCCCCATCTTCTAGTGCTGATTCATCTTCGCTGCTTTGATAACCAGCGCGATTCGAATCCTCATCTACTAGCACTCTCGCACCGGCAAGCTGAGCGCGTGCGATCCTCACCAACTCTCCGTCTAAAGAGAGCTCTCGCGCGTACTGCTCAATCCCGTCAATAATTTCATAAGGAACAGGATCAAGCATGAAGGCGCATAGAAGCATCGCCTCAACCAT
>JBAXPT010000157.1:0-4448 GCA_037132095.1 Actinomycetes bacterium | reverse complement strand
GTGGCGAGGCGCAGTGAAGTCGTCGCTGCGAGGCAGGCACCTGCGGCTACAAACGGATCGCGCCCCACTGCCTCGGGTAGCCAGACTGTGGAGTAGCCCATTGCCTCGATCTCAACGCACGCATCCTGCACCGCGCTCATTGGGTGGGCATCGAATACTCCACTCCAGACTCCGATTCGACCAATATCAACCGTCATTGCGCTCCCTAATAGGTGGTGACTAATTGCGCACCACGGGCGAAAACATTTCTCCGATGGTATCCGCGTAGCGGGTTGTGACCTTAGGCTATGGGCAAATAATCGCGACACTCTTCAGGGTGCTTAGAGATGGGTGGATTGGCCCAAATGGATGAAGTAAAGGCTCATGTTGCCCACGAGCGCGATAGTGAAGTGGAGGGATGGGACGGGATCGTCTCCTGGAGAACTCTTCTCTCCGCGGATAGAACCCCGACGGCCGGATTTACAGTTGGAACCGCTGAGATAAAGGCAGGGTCGAGTGTCGAGGGCGCACTCCACCACCACACTCATCACGAGTTCTATTACTTCACTTCAGGGAACGGCTCCGTCTACCTCGATGGAGTAGAGGAGGCTGTCGAGCCAGGAGCAATTGTCTTCGTCCCTGGAACGATGCCGCACTTCGTGAGGAATACCGGTACTGAGACGCTGTGCTTCCTCTACGCATTCGCAACCGATGAATTCGCAGAGGTTGAGTACGTATTCCCGTAGATAGAGACAGCCCTATAAGAAGAGACAGCCCCAAAATAGAGACAGCCCATAAAGAGTGATACCGCTGACCCAGTAGGCCAGCGGTATCACATTCAAGGTATTTACAGGGCAGCCAGACTCAGGCTGCAGTGCTCAGTCGCCCAAATCAGTCGCCCAAATCAGTCGCGTGGCGAACGGGGCTTAGAGCTGCGAGCCCCACCACTGCGCTCACGACCGCCTGCACCGGCTCCACCCGAAGGTGCTCCACGGCTCTCGCCACGGCTTGCGCCGCGAGGATTGGCACTTCGAGGTGCGCTGCGAGTCTCAGAACGCGAGTCACCGCGAGAATCTGAGCGAGGACCACCGCGAGAATCGCCACGAGACTCTGAGCGAGGACCACCGCGAGAATCACCACGGAAATCAGCACGTGAGTCGTTACGCGCAGCACCACGAGAATCACCGCGTGAATCACCGCGAGAATCGCCACGGAAATCAGCACGAGACTCTGAGCGAGCACCGCCGCGAGAATCACCGCGTGAATCACCTCGGAAATCACCGCGAGACTCTGAGCGAGCGCCGCCGCGTGAATCACCTCGGAAATCACCGCGAGAATCTGAGCGTGAATCGCTGCGAGGACCACGAGGACCACCGCGAGAATCACCGCGTGAGTCACTACGAGGACCACGAGAATCACCGCGAGAATCACCACGTGAGTCGCCGCGTGAGTCGCCGCGTGAGTCACTACGAGGACCACGAGAATCACCGCGGGAATCTGACCGTGAATCTGAGCGTGAATCGCCACGGAAGTCTGGGCGTCCGGCTCCACGAGGTTCGTCACGTGCCCAGTTGGGCTCGCTCGCATTCTCGCTTCTGCTGCGCGGAGAACCTGAGGCACTACGGCCTCTGCTTGCTCCGCCGGATCCGGATCCATAACTCGATCCACCACGGCTACCACCAGGACGACCGCCGCTGCGGCCTCCGCCTGGACGGCCACCGCTGCGGCCTCCACCTGGGCGAGATCCACGATCTTCATCCGTTGGTGGGCCCTCGATAAGTCCAAGCTCGCGCTGCATTGCTCGCGACGAACGACGCTGGTCAGGGAGAATAAAGGAGACGACTACTCCCTTTGCCCCTGCACGTGCGGTACGACCAGAACGGTGGATGTAGGTCTTGAAGTCCTCCGGTGGGTCAAGGTGCACAACGCATGCAACGGAGTCGACGTGGATACCGCGTGCCGCTACATCAGTTGCAATTAATGCCTGAAGGCGACCTTGCTTGAAGGACGCAAGAGCACGATCACGCTGATTCTGTGACATTCCTCCGTGGAGGGAATCGGCGTCTACACCCTGTGAATATAGGTGTTTCGCAACCTTGTCGGCACCGTGACGAGTACGACAGAAGACGATCGTCTGACCCTCAGCCTTGATCACATCTGCTGCCATTGAGACACGCTCAGAGACATGGCCAACATCGATGAAGCGGTGCTCGAGGTCATCTGGGTCAAGGCTTGCACCCTCAACCTCGTGGCGCTTCGGGTCGTGCTGGTAACGCTGTGTGAGCTTCGCTACGTCTCCATCAAGGGTCGCCGAGAAGAGAAGTGTTTGGCGTGTCTCAGGAATCATGTCGAGAAGTCTGCAGACCTCTGGCATGAAGCCCATGTCAGCCATACGGTCGGCCTCATCGATTACTACAACATCGATCTTGTCGAGGCGAACCACGTTTTGATCAATAAGGTCACGGAGACGACCAGGGCATGCAACGAGGATGTCAACACCGCGACGCATTGCCTTGCGCTGCTTCTCGTAACCAACACCTCCATAGACGGAGAGGACGCGAAGGCTGCGTGAATGTGCAAGCGGAGTGAGGTCGGTCTCAATCTGTGCTGCGAGTTCACGGGTCGGAGCAAGGATTAGCGCACGAGGCTGCTTGGGCCCAGCGCGATGAATCCTCTCGATCACGGGGATACCGAAAGCGAGGGTCTTGCCAGAGCCGGTTGGGGCCTTGGCACAGAGGTCGTGGCCCTCAAGGGCATCGGGGATTGTTGCGGCCTGAACCGGGAAGGGGTCAGTGATTCCACGCGACTCAAGCGCGGCTACTACATCGGCGCTGACGCCGAGATCTGCAAATGACATGGGAACAGGTTCCTTATGGGTTGGGTGTTGATTCTCTGCGCTCGTCTCCGAAGTGCTCACGCAATATTTCTGCGAGGCTTTCGGACTTCGTCGACGCGAGATACCCAATGGAGCGGGAACCAGATCGACTCGTCTATCGCTGTCAGACACTTATGGACTTGGGAATGTCCGCTTACTGACTGTGATCAAGGTGGCGGGATTGCCCGCCTGAGCGTGCTATTCGTTTGAACAGCCTGCGTAACATAGCCGACTCTCACAACACAGGCAACATCAGGGCCCAAATCTCCCCCCCAGCCGCCGAACTTCGGGTAGTTATTGTCGCTATAGCGACAATAACTACCCGAAGTTGGAGAACAATCCGAGGGCTGAGCTCCATTCGGCTTGTGCTGCTTAACCTCGGAGTCTCGCTCCCGTTGGGTCAAATAGCGGATCGTCCCTCACCTCTGCGCCTACCGTCACGCCAAATACCTCAACCGAGAGGCGGGTTCCGGCACTCGCTTGCTCTGCCGGTATCCAGGCGTAAGCAATCGAGGCGCGAAGGGAGTATCCCTGTCCGCCACTCGTCACTCGCCCGATGACCTCGCCGTTGATTGACGAGACCGGCTCATTACCAAGCGCCACCGATAATTCATCCTCGAGTACTAGACATTTCAAGCGCAGAGGCCCGCCCTCTCGCTCCGGTAAAGCATCTCGCCCCAAAAACTCTTTATTGCTTCGAACCGCGAACCCAAGACCCGATGAGTATGGATCAGTCTCGCTTGTGATGTCGCTCCCCCACGCCCGATAACCCTTCTCTAAGCGCATCGAGTCGATTGCGCGATAGCCGCACGGGACCAGCCCGTACTGCGATCCTGCACGCACAATCGAGTCCCAAAGGCTCAAAGCAAACTCGGTTGATGGATAGAGCTCCCAACCCGTCTCGCCAACATATGTAACTCTCAACGCCCAGCAAGGAACATGGCCGACTGTGATTGCCCTTGCCTGTAGATATCCAAAAGAAAGATCGTCATCGCTTAAGGATTCGAGGATGGCGCGCGCATTTGGCCCCCAGACTCCAAGACATGCCATTGAACCGGTTACGTCACGAATTATCACCGATCCGTCCGTTGGAGAATGTGCAGATATCCAGGACAAGTCTCTGCGCCCAAACGCCGTCCCAGTAACAATCAGAAATCTCTGCTCCTCAAGTCGAGTAACTGTAAAATCGCACTCAATTCCGCCGCGACTGTTAAGCATCTGCGTGTAGATAATTGAGCCTGGCGCCTTATCAACATTGTTCGTGCACATTCTCTGAAGGAACGCGATTGCTCCCGATCCGGATACCTCGATCTTTGAGAACGACGACTCATCGAATATTCCAGCAGCAGTGCGAGTTGCGAGATGCTCTGTAACTATCGCGGTTGACCAGTGTTGCCCAGCCCACCCACGCGGTCTTAGGTACTCATACTGTGAGTCTTCATTTGAGTTGTACCAATTGACGCGCTCCCATCCACTCTTCTCGCCAAACTCGGCATCGAGAGCAATGTGTCGTGCATACGCCGGAGGAGTGCGTAGAGGGCGCCCCGCCTTGCGTTCATAGTTGGGGTACACAATGTCGTAGTAGGTGCTGTAG
>JBAXPT010000156.1:0-4490 GCA_037132095.1 Actinomycetes bacterium | reverse complement strand
GCTGCTGCAATTGCTCGGGAGTTGAAGTTAGGCCTAAGTCGCAAGTTAATTCGACTCGATAATTCGCCTCAGACTGGTAAAGGCCGAGGCCTCCGACGAGTCGGGCCTAAGGTGCGCGCACTTCAACCCGTAGAGGGTCTAGTGATAGTGGTCGATGACGTAGTCACGACCGGTAGCACTCTCACTGCCGCGGCGTATGCACTTCGCGACGCGGGTGCCAGCGAGATTTGGGGAGCCGTAGCGGCACGCACCGAGTGGGGCAAGACTCGCGGGCCAGCGCGTCAGATGTGACATCCGGGTATGAGGTATCGATGTGCTTGCCTTTAGGTCAAGCATGAGGATGCCGATGAACTCACCAGACCTCAAGAACTGGCAGGGCTAAAGAGGTGCCGCTATATGTTGAGTGAGAGGAGTGAAAATGCCTGACGAAGGAGATGGGTACGCTCTCCATGCGCGCTCAAACCACCCATCAATATCGGGGCTCAGTTCTCGGCATACTGAACTCTCCGAAGCTGTCAGAAGTGGCGCCTACAACCCGCCGGCTGAGGCTGTGGTGGCTTCGGTTATGGCTTGGTTATGCGATTTGAGCCAAACCTCGGTGCCCCGAGCAGGCCAAGGCGTGCGCGAACCCTAGACTCCGTAAACTCATGAGCCTTTTCCAGAAACTCCTAAAAGCCGGCGATGGCCGCAAACTCAAGTTGGTTAGATCAATCGTCCCTCTGGTGGCTGCCTTTGAGCCTGAGATGGAGCGACGCAGCGACGACGAACTCCTCGGCCTCACTGCGATCTACAAGCAACGCCTTGCAAATGGCGAGGACCTCGACGATCTGCTTCCAGAGGCCTTCGCTACCGTCCGAGAGGCAGCACGCCGGGTTCTAGGGCAGCGCCACTTTGATGTTCAGGTAATGGGTGGCGCCGGGCTCCACTTCGGGTGGGTCGCCGAGATGAAGACCGGAGAGGGAAAGACACTCGTCTCAACCCTTCCTTCGTATCTAAATGCGCTCGCTGGTAATGGAGTCCACGTCGTGAGCGTTAACGACTACCTAATTAAGCGTGACTCCGCATGGATGGGTCAGGTGCACCACTCTCTCGGCCTTGAGGTCGGGATGGTTGTTGCAGACGTAGATGACTACGGTGCGAAGCGGCGTGCCTATGCGGCAGATATCACCTATGGAACCAACAACGAGTTTGGGTTCGATTACCTCCGAGACAACATGTCCGACACTCGCGATGGACAGGTTCAGCGGGGTCACTTCTTCGCGATCGTTGATGAGGTCGACTCAATTCTTATTGACGAGGCGCGTACTCCGCTCATTATCTCTGGCCGTGCAGATGACGCCCAGGCTCTCTATTACCAATTTGCGCGTGTTGTAAAGGGTTTAACGCGCGATCGGGATTACGAGGTAGATGAGCCTAAGAAGACAGTGGTTCCGACCGAAGAGGGAATTGCTCGCGTAGAAGAAGCGCTTGGGGTCAATAACCTTTACGAGCATGTCAATCAAAACTTTGTTCACCAATTGCAGGCAGCGCTGCGCGCTCGAGAGTTGTTCAAACGCGACGTTGATTATGTGGTAGCCGACGGTGAGGTAAAGATCGTCGATGAGTTCACGGGGCGCATCCTCGAGGGTCGTCGCTGGAGCGAGGGACTTCACCAAGCTGTGGAGGCCAAGGAAGGTGTGCGGATCAAAGAGGAGAACCACACTCTTGCAACCGTCACACTCCAGAACTACTTCCGCCTCTATGAGAAGTTGGCAGGCATGACCGGTACCGCCTCAACCGAGGCCGGTGAATTTGCACACACCTATGGACTTGAGGTCGTGAGCATCCCAACAAACCGCGAGCCAAAGCGCGCCGATGAGGCCGACTTTATTTACAAGACAGAGGACGCCAAGTTCGCTGCTGCTGCCGATGACATCGCTGAGAGGAACGCTCTTGGCCAGCCTGTTCTTGTCGGAACAATCTCTGTCGAGAAGTCTGAGAAGTTGAGCCGGCTCTTGGATAAACGCGGTATCCGCCATGCAGTCTTGAACGCCAAGCAGCACGAGCGAGAGGCTCATGTTGTTACTCAGGCCGGGCGTATAGGTGCGGTCACAGTGGCTACGAACATGGCCGGTCGTGGAGTCGACATTCTCCTAGGTGGCAACCCAGAAGGCCTTGTAGAGCATGAAATGCGCGCTAAGGGCATTACCGAGGCCGAGAACCCAGATGAATACGCCAAACTTGTCGCAGATACGAAGGCGTCCTGCATAGCCGAGGGTGCGATGGTCCGCGAGGCAGGGGGCCTCTATGTCCTCGGGACCGAGAGGCATGAGTCTCGACGTATTGATGATCAGTTGAGGGGGCGTGCCGGCCGTCAAGGTGACCCAGGAGAGAGCCGCTTCTATCTCTCTCTTGAAGATGATCTAATGCGCCTCTTCGCCTCCGGTGCGATGAGCTGGGTCATGGGCCGAACCTTCCCAGATGATGTTCCGCTCGAAGCGAAGATGGTCTCAAAGGCGATTGAGCGTGCGCAGCGAACCGTTGAGGATCGTAACTTCGAGATACGTAAAGACGTTCTTAAGTATGACGAAGTGCTTAACGAACAGCGCAAGATCATCTACCGTAGGCGCCAGCAGATTCTTGATGGAGGAGACCTACGCGACGAGACAGCAAAAGCAATTAGTGACGCGGTTGACTCCATCATCGACCTGTTGTGCACAGGGAATTACTCCGAAGACTGGGATGTTGATGAGTTAGTACTTGCGATGCAGGCCCTATACGCATCGAGTATTACTTCGGATCACGTTAAAGAGCTACATGATGTACGAGCTGCCAGAAAAGCTTTTGAAGAGGATGCACTAGGCGTCTATATGTCGAAAGAAGATTCAATCGGAACGGAGCAACTGCGTGAGATTGAGCGCAGGGTAATGCTCTCCGTAATCGACCAGCATTGGCGCGATCACCTTTACGAGATGGATTATCTACGTGAAGGAATCAACCTGCGCGCTATGGGCCAGCAGGACCCACTCGCCGCGTGGCAGCGCGAGGGCTACGACATGTTCGAGGCCATGATGGGCTCGATTAGGGACACCTTTGTTCAATACGTTTTCCGTCTCGAGGTTGTCTCGGAGGAGAATGTGGCTGCACCCGAACGCGCACTTACCTATAGCGCAGCGGATGACCCTGTGCAGGGGGCATCTGGATTGGCGGCGGCCGCGGTTGGCTTCGACGATGGCACAGGCGCAATGGGCCCAGCCCCAGAGGCTGAGATGCCGGCGCAGGCGCCCGTGCGCGTTGAGCGAGCCCCAGGGCGCAACGAGCCTTGTTGGTGCGGAAGCGGCAAGAAGTTCAAGACCTGCCACGGGGCTTGAACGGCGTTGCGCGATTTCTCCGATGAATTATCAGATCTCTCTCGACGCGTAGCCGAGGCGCGCGGTTACCTCCAGATCGGAGTCGCTGAGGCGCGTGTCTTAGTACTCGAGGAAGACGCGAGCCGTCCAGACCTATGGGACGACCCCGATGCAGCACGCCGCGTTACTACTGAGCTGGCTCAGACGCGTGACGACATCAATCTTGTTGAGCGCCTTGAGGGAGTCGTCAGCGACTTGGAGACTCTCGCCGAGTTAGCGAGAGAAGAAGGCGACGAGACAATAGAGCCCGAGATTTCCCAGGGCGCTCTGACTCTGCGCGATGAGTTGGATCGGCTCGAGCTTCGAGCTCTATTCACCGGTGAGCATGACGAGCGAGATGCGATCTGTGATGTGCATTCTGGTGCGGGTGGTACAGATGCTCAAGACTGGGCGCAGATGATGCTGCGCATGTATACACGATGGGCTGAGAGGCAGGGTTTTACAGTCTCAATCGATGATGTCTCGCTAGGGGATGAGGCCGGCATTTCATCGGCGACATTTACCGTGAAAGGTAGATTTGCCTATGCAATGCTCACTGGCGAGCGTGGAGTGCATCGCTTGGTGCGCATCTCTCCCTTTGATGGACAGGCGCGTCGACACACTGCATTCTCATCTTTCGATGTAGTCCCCGCGATTGAAGAGGCCGAGGTGCCCGAGATAGATCCAGGCGATCTTCGTGTCGATACATTCCGGTCATCCGGCGCAGGAGGGCAGCACGTAAACGTCACCGACTCTGCGGTGCGCCTTACGCACCTACCTACGGGGGTTGTTGTTTCTTGCCAGAACGAGCGCTCTCAACTTCAGAACAAGGCGCGGGCTATGGAGATACTTGGAGCTCGCCTCGCTCAGCGCCAACGCGAGGAGAGACGGCGCGAACTCGACGCCATATCGGGGGAGAAGCGTGATGTTGCATGGGGGAGTCAGATTCGCTCCTATGTGCTAGCTCCATACCAAATGGTGAAGGATCTGCGAACCGCCTATGAGACCGGAAACGTCGCTGCTGTCTTGGATGGTGACATTCAGGGATTTGTCGAGGCATTTCTGCAGTGGCGCAGAGCAGGTATGCCCGAGCGTGGAGCATCCTCCTAGCAAGGACGTATT
>JBAXPT010000155.1:0-4552 GCA_037132095.1 Actinomycetes bacterium | reverse complement strand
CACCGCGGCCTCTATGCAGACGGCTGGAAAGCAGTTACTAAGCACACCCCTGGAGTCTCCTTTGATGATGACGACTGGGAGCTGTACCACATTGAAGAGGACCGCTCTGAGTGCAAGAACCTCGCCGCCGAGATGCCCGAGAAATTGGCTGAGCTAATCGCGCTTTGGTGGATTGAGGCCGAGGAGCATGGAGTACTTCCACTCGACGACCGCGGTATCGAACTCTTCGGAGCGCGCTTCCGAGATCGTTCACCACACCCGACATCACGAAACTACGTATACCGACCACCAATGGCCCCACTACCAGCACAGGCAGCGGCGCCAATAGGTGGGCGCAGTTGGGATCTCGATGCATACCTGACGCGTGCGGAGGGTGAAGACGGAGTCCTCTACGCAAGCGGCACCGAGAACTCTGGAGTAAGTGTCTTTATCCAGAACGATCGCGCAGTATTTGACTACAACTGCTTCGGTGACCACTTTGCCGTCGAGTCTTCAGTAAAACTCGGCAGCGGTGAGTACGTCGTTGGCGTTCGCTTCCGACGCATCTCGCGCAACGGCATCGCAACGCTTGTCATTAATGGCGAAGAGTGTGGAACGGTTGAGATTCCATATGTAATGGGCGTGATGTCGAGCATTGGGCCAAGCGTCGGGTACGACCACGGCTCCCCTGTCAGCGATCGCTACTCCAATACCTTCCCGTTTGAGGGCACGCTTGAGCGAGTAGAGATTCAGATACAGATGGGTAGAGACCATGCCGGGCTCGCCGAGTCAGAGTCATTGGCGGCATTCGCAAGGCAGTAGAGCCAGCGTTAACTTGCTCAGCGTTTTGGGCGAGCAAGCGAAATCAAAGTCAAGACGCGACGAGGCCCCGGTATTAACCGGGGCCTCGCTACTTTCTACCTAATAATTACTTGCTAGTCATTCCGAGAAGGTCTGACTTAACTCCGTTACCTCTAGGCAAGCTCAGAGCAGATTGTGTCGACCATTAGCCGAGTAACCACGTATGGGTCACAGTTGGCGTTGGGGCGACGGTCCTCTAGGTAGCCCTTCTGGTCAATCTCTGTCTGCCACGGAATACGCACTGAGGCACCACGGTCGGAGACGCCGTAGGAGAACTGGTCCCAACGCTGTGTCTCATGAGCACCGGTAAGGCGGCTCTCGATGTCGTGTCCGTAGTGCTTAATGTGAAGCGCTGCGTTCTTACCAAGCGCTTCGCAGCCGGCGATGATCTTTGCGTAACCACCGTCTTCGCGCATTGCCTTGGTAGAGAAGTTGGTATGCGCACCTGCACCGTTCCAGTCACCCTTTACAGGCTTGGCGTCGAGGGTAGCCATTACCTCAAACTCCTCGGCGATGCGGTAGAGCAACCAGCGAGATACCCAGAGTTGGTCAGATACCTCTAGCGGCCCTAGCGGCCCAACCTGGTACTCCCACTGCCCAATCATTACCTCGGCGTTTGTGCCAGAGATCGAGAGCCCAGCCTCAAGGCAAGCATCTGTGTGAGCCTCGACAACGTCGCGACCAAAGATCTCATCTGACCCGACTCCACAGTAGTAACCACCCTGGGGTGCTGGGAATCCATTCTCCGGGAAACCGTGAGGGCGGCCGTTCTTAAAGAACGTGTACTCCTGCTCTATCCCGAACCAAGACTCCTGCGACGCATACTTAGCGGCAACGTCACGGAGAGCCGCGCGCGTGTTGGTGGGGTGAGGCGTCATGTCGACGAGCATCACCTCGCACATCACGAGAACATCATCGCCACCACGAATGGGGTCAGGGCATGTGAAGACTGGGTTCAATACGCAGTCAGACTTGTCGCCAGTCGCCTGGTTGGTTGACGATCCATCGAAACCCCAAACAGGGAGCGCATCCCCGTCGTCCAAGATCTTCGTCTTGGAGCGCAGCTTGGCTGTTGGCTTAGTTCCGTCGATCCAGATGTACTCAGCCCGGTAGGCCACTTGTATCTCCTTCGCAGTAAATAATTTGGTCAGTTCGGAATCTAGGCCCGAACCCACTGCCAGAACCATCTCGGCTCTAGGAACCGAGTGCTCTCGGTACCCCAATAGCCTGCCCGACCCTGTGCACTATGACGTTGCACGTTTGTGAACGCTGCGTGAACGATACCTAAGACGCCTAGTTATGGGCCACCCGCGGCCCTTTTGCTTCGCCGAGACTGCCGCCAAGAGCGTTAGGCCCATAGTTGCTCTTCGGCGCTGAGGGCGGAGTGGGCTCAGCGAGGCAGCCCGAGGACCCTCTCGCCAAGGATGTTGCGCATGACATTCGAGGTGCCGCCCATGATTGTGTATCCGGGCGCGTAGCAGAGACCACGAGTGACATCGTCCCAGAGCATTGAGTCTGCCCCGAGGACCTGGAACACAAACTCGGAGACCCGAGCCTCGTGCTCTGTGCAGAAACATTTCGTAGCAGCACTAAATCCAGCCGGCGCCTGCTTGAGTACTTCCCTGATTACAAGGATGCGCCCAATTCGGTAATCAATCTCAAGTCTGCTGATCCGTTGACGCACCAGAGGATCAGACCTATCAGCGCGTGCAAGCGCAATCTCGTATAGCGCGCGATTCGATACAAGGCGATCCACCCCACCGCGTTCGTGCTCAAGTTGCCGCATCGTCTGCCTAAACGCGGCGCCTTCAACCCCAACAAGATTAGAGACCGGAACACGCACGTCCGAGAAGAACACCTCACAGAAATGTCGATTGGTCGTCATGTCGGTAATGGCGCGTACCTCTATGCCCGGGGTATTCATCGGAACTATGACCTCAGAGATACCCGCGTGGGCCGCGCCCTCCGTGCTTGTTCGACCTATTAAGTAGCAGTAATCCGCAACGGCTCCAAAACTCGTCCATATTTTCTGCCCGTTGATCACAAAGTCATCTCCATCGCGTACAACCGATGTAGCGAGGCTTGCGAGATCGCTCCCCGAGTTCGGCTCGCTCATGCCTATGCACCACGTGGTCTCTCCGGAGAGAATTTGAGGTAGATACATCCCCTGCTGCTCTGGGGTGCCGTAGCCGATTAATGCTGGTCCCATCTGCCGGTCAGCGAACCAAATTGCTGCAACAGGAGCGCCAGCAGCAATTAATTCCTCTCCGACGATGAGACGATCAATCGCAGGTCGGCCTCCCCCGCCAAACTCCTTAGGCCAAGTCATCCCTATCCATCCGAGCCCAGCCATCTCGACTGCAAACTCTTTGGAGAACCCGTTGATCCACGAGTCATTGTGGCGCCCGAACCGAGCGACGGCGCTTACGGCGACTTCGCGTGCATGAGCGCGTAACTGCTGCTGCTCATTGCTCCACGAAAAGTCCATTGATCTGTCTCCATTCAACCGCTAACCGCGGGACTCGAAAAATTCTTCAGCACCCACCAGCTTGTTCTGGCGAGTGTTATCGGCTGCGATATCGCCGACTTACAGACTACTGATCAAGAACGCCAACGCCCCGGTGCGGCTAGATGGAGTTGTGGGTAAAGCATGACCACTATTAGCGAGTTTTACTCCATTAAAAAACCTACGTTCCGTGGCAAGTTTTCAATTGCTCGCGATGTAAAAGTCACCTTGGTGTAACAGACGTCACACCTTTCTAATAACTCCAAAGTATCCGCGTGAGAGCAGCGCTGTCGTTCTAGTTTCAGGTATCCAAGAGGAGATACCACGGCAGGCGTGTAATCGTTCTCCGCTATTTAGGACTTGAGCTAACCCAGTGATCAGAAAAAAGAATGCAGCCCAGAGAGGCCGTTCTTTTGCGCCCTCAAGTTCGGCCCTTGTCGCCGTGTCTGCAGTCGTCATATTCTCAACACTTGCGGCTCCATCGAGTGCTCTAACTCTAAAATCTGCTGGAGGTGCAGCGACATCAATGCCCGCAAGCACTCCCGCAGGCGCTCCTCTCGAGGCCCCAACGTTGCTTGCCCCACCTCGAGATAAAGCGCCCAAAGATGCTCCGTCTCGCCGTCCTGAAAGAGCGCCGGCAAGGAGCAACACCCTCGCTGCCTCGTCTCCTTCTGCTGCGGCTGCAACTACCCCAGACACAACTCCGCCAAGTGCTCCCACCGCTGTCGTCGCTTCGGCGCAGTCGATAACGGGGATGAGCGCCTCCTGGTCGCCGGCACTAGACGCTGAGAGCGGAGTCTCGTACTACGTCTTTGCCATAGGTACCAACCCAGCAGGAGATACAACCACTCGAGGCAATACTCGTTGGTGGCAAGTCACATACTCAACGAGCATGAATGTAAACGTTGCGCTTGACCCCGCGGTGACCTACTACGTAAGCGTCTATGCGGTAAATGGCGCGGGGCTGAGTAGCGCATTCTCAACTAGTAATGCTGTTAAACCCATATGGCGCGCACTAGGTGTATCTACAAATGTGATGTCGATTACCTTCGCCACAAGTGGCTACGACGCTAGTGGAGCTGCTGCTGCAGGTTGGACCTCAACCCAGATAGCGACGATGACTGCCTTCTACACGCGGATGTACCCAATCCTTGTAGCGCTTTACGGACCACCAGCGGACAACTACACCGTCACAGCAGTGCGCGA
>JBAXPT010000154.1:0-4578 GCA_037132095.1 Actinomycetes bacterium | reverse complement strand
CCTCTAATTTAATAGTGAATCTCAAGGAGAGAAAAATGGGAAGTCCTGTCTCGGTTACGCGTGAGATCTCTGCAAGCCCGGAGAAGGTCTGGGGGCTCATCGTTGATCTTCCTCGCATGGGGGAGTGGTCGCCTGAGAACGAAGGTGGAGAGTGGGCTAAAGGTGTAACCGGCCCCGCACTAGGAGCAACCTTTAAGGGTCGCAACAAAAACGGGAAGAAGTCTTGGTCTACAAAGGTTGAGGTAAACGGCTTCGATGCTCCCAAGAAGTTCTCTTTTGGGCTCATGGTCAGCGGCAAGGATTGGTGCGACTGGGTATACGAGATTGAGCCCACCTCCACTGGGTGCAGCGTGACCCACAGTTGGGTTGATCACAGAGGGTCGATTGCGGCTGGGCTCGGCAAGGTAATTAGCGGAGTCGCAGATCGTGCTGCTCATAACAAGGCAAATATGGAGATAACTCTCGAGAATCTCGCGAAGACCGCGGAGGCTTCCTAACTTTTAGGCAAGAGATTCTGTGTAACGCGAACGCGGTTGGTTAGCGTGGGGTTAGTCGTTAAACCTATGGAGGCTGCGTACGTGGAGCACTTTGACGTAATCATTGTCGGCGCTGGCATCTCTGGGATTGGCGCGGCGTGGCATCTTCAGCATCGAAGCCCGCATCGCAGTGTTGCGATCCTTGAAGGGCGCGAAGATTTGGGTGGTACTTGGGATCTATTTCGCTACCCAGGTATTCGTTCGGATAGCGATATGCATACTCTCGGGTTTGAGTTCCGTCCATGGATTGCAGAGCAAGCAATCGCTGATGGTCCATCAATCTTGAAGTACCTGAGAGACACAGCAACTGATGCAGGTATAGATAAGAAGATTCGCTACTCGATCCATGTTGATAGCGCGGACTGGTCGAGCGAGACTGCCCGCTGGACTGTGAAAGCAACGCACCTCAAGACTGGCGAGGAGATGCGCTTTACCTGCGGATACCTCTTCATGTGCTCTGGCTACTACTCGTACTCACGCGGGCACGAGCCAGTATTTGAAGGCCGCGATCGCTTTAGGGGCGAGGTTATTCATCCGCAGGCGTGGCCAGAGAATATCGAGCTTGCCGGTAAGCGCATTGTTGTAATCGGTTCGGGTGCAACCGCTATCACTCTGGTGCCCTCGCTAGCCAAAACAGCCTCTCATGTAACGATGCTGCAGCGCTCGCCTACATTTTTGGTCTCGCGTCCAGATGTCGATCGAATCGCCAATCGCCTTAACAAGTTGCTCCCGGCAATGCTTGCGTATCGCATAACTCGCTGGAAGAACACAAACATGCAGCGATTCTTCTACCGCAGGTCTCGCAAGAAGCCAGAGGATGTCAAGAAGTTCTTAATCGACTCTGTGCGCAAGCAACTCGGTGAAGGCTTCGACGTCGAGAAGCACTTCACGCCTTCCTACAATCCTTGGGATCAGCGCGTCTGTTTGGTTGTCAACGGCGACCTGTTCTCCGATATGCGCGAGGGCCGCGCCTCGGTGGTCACCGACACAGTTGCAAACTTCAATGAGACTGGGATTGAGATCGGATCGGGAGAGCAACTCGATTGTGACATCATCATCACTGCTACGGGCCTATCGATGCTGACGCTCGGCGGGGTCGAGTTCAGAATGGATGGCGCGCCCATTGATTTTGGGGATACATGGTCTTACAAGGGACTTGCATTCTCGGGGGTCCCTAATCTTTCATTCTCGTTTGGGTATGTAAATGCATCGTGGACGCTGCGTACTGACCTCATCTGCGAGTACGTATGCAGGCTCCTTAACTACATGGAGTCAATAGGTGCGGTTGAGTGCACGCCTCGCCTTCGACCCGAG
This sequence comes from Actinomycetes bacterium, assembly GCA_037132095.1. Lineage (GTDB taxonomy): Bacteria > Actinomycetota > Acidimicrobiia > IMCC26256 > IMCC26256 > IMCC26256. Next base: position 2,728 of record JBAXPT010000154.1, on the reverse strand, counting down.
GATGCCGATATGCCTGAGCGAGCGTGGGTAGAGGGTTTTACTCCTGGGTACATGCAGCGGCACATGGATCGCATGCCCCATCAAGGCGATCGTGCTCCCTGGATCAATCCGCAGGATTATGCCCACGACCGCAAGCTCTTCCGCAAGAGCCATGTCGATGATGGCGTGATGCAGTTCCGCTAGGGGAGCCCTGCTGCGTGGGTTCGCCGGCGCCGAGGGTCTCTCTAGGTGAAGTATTTCTCGGCATTTTTGCGCCAATTCGCCGCTAGTGGGACTTGTTTACGAGTCCTTCTTCTTTATTAGAGCGTCTTCTTTATTAGAGCGTCTTCTTTATTGGAGCGTCTTCTTTATTGGAGCATCTTCTTTATTGGAGCGTCTTGCTAAGGAGACCATGTAGTCGCAGTAGCAGCGATGGGTGTATTGACCCCAGATCGGTACGCGAGAGCGGTAACGGCATCTCCTCCCGGAGCGTCGTAATAGATAATGCGCTTATTGCTTAACGTTGCGCTGCAACCGGTACCTGGATCTGTGCAGGGTATGGCCGATGTGATGTAACCGCCGCTAGACCCGTAGGCAAAAGCATCGCCGGTACATTGCGTATCTGATGGGGTCGTGTCATCGAGGTAGTAGTGCGTATTGGTGCGCGCAAAACTTGTGGTCAGGTTGTTCACATGAGTGATTGTTCCCTGGGATCCAGCTAATTGTTCCCATGTTGTCTCGCCGGTATTGAGGGAATCGGGGACCCCGTCAACGGTGACTCCACCTTGGTTCTGCGAGTCCCGATATGTCATTCCCGATGCAGCAGGGGAGTAGTCGAAGAAGTCCATAATCGATCCAATTGAGTGCACTCTAAGATCAGTAACGATGTCTTCCCGCCTGTCGTAGAAGAGGTGTGTGCGCTGCGTGTTGGGGCCACTATTAGCGCCGACATACGATCGGATTGAACGCACAGGTCCGGTCTTGTTCACGATGAACGCCCCCTCTGCCGACCCGTAAACGCCTGTTGCATTGAAGGTATTCTCACTCCGTACGCAGGTATTTGGAGCAAATAAAGGCTTCTGGCGATCGAGAATATCTACACCGCTTGCACCGGGCGCGGTGATCTTAATTTGGTCGTTGAGCCATCGATCGGAGAAATGGCGTGTGTACGTAGAACTTTTGAAGAGTGTGTCTTCTGGGTTAGCCGCACCAAAGCGCGAGTATGTCGACTTGTAAGAGCCGGATAGAAGCGTAAATTTGTAAGACCCGTAGCGCGGCCCAGACCCGCCTGGAAGTATCCCGGTGGTTCCTTTTTCGAAGAGATAGAGGTATGACTCGCTCCCCGGTACCAGAGGGTCGGTTATGCGCACCTCGACACCTGAGCCGGCAGCAGTTCCACTCGGTTGGGGTGCGCCGGTAGCGATTAGTCCACCGTCGCGCGCCATGAATGCAATCTCATCATTCGCGTCGATTAACCGATCTGGATCGTTGCCTGTCCACGTTGACCCCGAGGTATAGACAAGTTCGTTTACAAGCCCGGGTTGGCTTCCGTAGAAAGAGGTGGTCGGGGCATTTAGAAGTCCATAGATGCGAGCAAAGTTCACAACAGCGCGTTCGTCGACCTGAACGTGGCGGCGCTGCCACGCACTACCCGTCCAGCGCAGACCGATAATGCGTGTTGGAGCCCTCCCAATCAAACTCGGGGCATCGGCCCCGGTTAGGACCACGGGGTCCGATGGGCGTGTCACAGCCGGGGCAGCACTCGCCGAAATCATTGGCGAGAATCCTGATAGGGCAACGCTCCCAATTAAGGAGGCAATGACGCAGACTCTTCGAATCACGGGACTCATCATAAAGGGGCCATTGATGCGGATCAATTGCCTTCTTGCTACCCACATTTATGTATGGAGCGGATATGTCTGGAGCGGATGACCAGGATCGAACTGGCATGGCCAGCTTGGAAGGCTGGGGCTCTACCATTGAGCTACATCCGCGTGTTCTTAGTGCTGTATTGCGGTATTGATTTATCCAGAGATTACCGGTAACACCGTTCTTCGATAACCATTTCTTGCAACTTGCTACTTGAATTCTCTCTAAAACTGTCTCTAAAACTGTCTCTAAAACTGGCTCGATCTAGCGATTTCAGACGCTAAGCGTCGGGAGGACGGGATTCGAACCCGCGACCCCCACGTCCCAAACGTGGTGCGCTACCTGGCTGCGCCACCTCCCGGTTGCGAGACGCTAGTGGAGTCTGACCCCCCACTCCGTTACCGTGGCCCCGACAACATTCAATTCAGAGGTGTATATGACTGACAATTCCTTCCCAGAGCTCGGCTTCTACGGCCTCGCTGGCCACACTGAGAACCCGGGCGACCTGCTCGACGAGTGTCGCGATGCTGAGACCCTTGGGCTTGGCTCCGTATTCATATCGGAGCGCTTCAACGTCAAAGAGGCGGCGGCGCTCACCGGCGCAGCAGCAGCAGTCACCTCGCGATTAGGCATCGCAACCGGAGTGACCAATCACAACACCCGACACCCCCTCGTTACTGCAACCTGGGGTGCAACTGTCCATCGCCTCTCGGGTGGGCGCTTTGCTCTCGGCATCGGGCGCGGCTTTGATTTTCTATTCGACGCCATCGGAGCGAAGCGTGTCACCTTCGATCAGATGGAGGACTTTGTCGGCTTGATGCGTGGTCTCTGGCATGGCGAGACCATCTTTGGCCACGACGGCCCGGCCGGTGCGTATCCA